>CAJWJQ010000017.1:0-22661 GCA_913041905.1 uncultured Gammaproteobacteria bacterium | reverse complement strand
AAACTGCTTACATGCTTTCCAAGCATGCTCCTTCGACCACTCGGACACCTCTCCTTATTTAGTTACGGGTATTTTTTGTTGTTTAATAAAAAAATATAATCCTATTATAAAAAATAATGATACGCTAAAAATACCTAATCTAGAACTATCAGTCATATAAGTTACTAACCCAACAAGCAATGGTCCCAATAATGCAGCAAATTTTCCTAACATATTATATACGCCAAAAAACTCAGAACTTCTATTTCTTGGTATCAAGGTAGAATAATATGATCTGCTTAAAGCCTGTATACCGCCTTGCACAATTCCTATTAATACCGCAATTAAATAAAAATCATATATTGTTTTTAAGTTATAGGCGATAAACGTAATTACAATATAAACAAATAAACAAACTATGATGCTGAACTCAGTTGTTTTAAGTGATGCTATTTTATTCATTAACAAAGTTCCTGGAAAACTAACAAATTGAGTAATTACTAAAGCTAATAATAAATGGTCTGGAGTAAAGCCAATAGTAAGTCCATAGTTAACAGCCATTCTAATAATTGTATCTACACCATCTATATAAATCCAATATGAAAATAAAAATAATAATAATTTCTTATTAGATTTTATATCTTTAAATGTTTTTGTAATCCCTCCCTTGTTGATACTTTTGTTTTCGTTACTTTCTTTCCAAAAAATTATTAATGGTATCATAAAAAATAACCACCAGAATGAAGCAAAAATAAAAACAATTTTCTTATTAATAATTAAATCAAAGTTAGATTCTTTAAAATAAAGCAAAAATAATATAGATAATACAAATGAAATGCCACCACCGAGATAGCCTAAGGCATATCCATATGATGAGATAGAATCATAAGTATTCTTTTTTTTAAAACTTAATAACATAGAATCATAAAAAATATTTGAAAACATGAAGCCTAGTATAGAAACACTAAAAAAAATAGATGCAAGCGCCCAACTATCTTTTTCTATTAGGACTAAAAATAATGTTGAGGAAATACCCAAAAAAGCAAAAAATATTAAAAAAGTTTTTCTATTATTTTTTTTATCAGCAATAATTCCTAAAAATGGAGCAAATAATATCAATAATAAGCTAGCTGTAGAATTAGAAATACCAAGAACTAATGTGCGTTGTGACTCCGAAAAAGAAGTAGCATAATAATCAGCAAATATGATAGGGAAAAAACCAGCTAAAACAATTGTTGCATAAGCAGAGTTTGCCCAGTCATATAATATCCAACTAAAATATTTTTTATCTTTCACAGTTATTAAGGAAGTGGTGGGATTCGAACCCACGAGAGCATCTCTGCTCTAACGGTTTTCAAGACCGGCCCATTCAACCACTCTGGCACACTTCCAATTGATGGGTTATTATAAATTAAATTTTTCATGAATCATAATTTTATAGTTTTAAAGCCAGTAAAATTATGTAGCGCTTCAGGTATATGTATTACTTTATCCTTTGTGTGGTTTTCTATTAAAGCCGCCATAGTTCTTCCTGCAGCCAAACCAGAACCATTTAGAGTAAAAACGTAATTTTTTTTCTTTGTTTCGTCTTTGTATTTAATATTAAGTCTTCGTGATTGAAAATCAGTAAAACAACTACATGACGATACTTCTCTATATTTATTTTGACTAGGAAACCACGCTTCTAGATCATTTGTAATTGAGGCAGCAAATCCTAAATCACCAGTAGATAAAGATACTCTTTGGTAAGGTATATCAAGGCCTTCTAAAATTGATTCTGCTTGGAGAGTAATTTCCTCTAATGCAGTTTCAGCATTTTTTGGATGTATTATATGGACTAACTCAACTTTTTCAAATTGGTGTTGTCGTATAATTCCTTTAGTATCTTTACCATAAGATCCTGCCTCTGATCTAAAACAAGGAGTGTGTGCAACTAATTTTTGTGGCAAATCATTTTCATTGAGTATTTTATTTCTATATAAATTAGTTAAAGGGACTTCTGCGGTTGGAATTAAATATAAATCACTATCATGTATTTTAAACAAATCTTCTTTAAATTTTGGAAGCTGACCAGTTCCTATCATAGATTCATTATTAACAATATAAGGTACATAATATTCAGTATAATCATATTTTTCAGTATGCATATTCATCATATAAGTTATTAGAGATCTATGAAGTTTTGCTATTTGGTTTTTCATAACAATAAAACGCGATTTAGAAATGGTCACGGCTGACTCAAAGTCAAGCAATTTATTTTTTATAAAAATTTCAGAATGCTCTATTGATGACTCTATTGCGTTACCCCATGTTTTTGTTATAACATTGGCAGACTCATCAGCTCCACATGGGACACTATCAGAAGGAAGGTTGGGAATTTGTAATAATATGTTGTTAAGATCAATCTCTATTCTCTCTAATAATAATTTATTGTTATTTATTTTTTTTTCTAAACCTTGTGACTTTTTTGTTATTTTTTCTCTTTCGCTATCAGTTTTTAAAGTTTTAAATTCATCTGTAACTTTATTTTTTTCAGCAGCAATGTCTTCTTTAAGCTTTATAGTTTTTTTTCGCTGGTGATAAAGTTCTAAAATAGGTTTTACATCTAATATATAACCTCTACTCTTAAGTTTTTGTACAATAGATTCTGTGTCATTAATTATTAAATTTATATCGAGCATTTTAAATTGTAAATTTTTTATTGATTATTTTGTTGTAAAATCTCTCTTGTTCCATTAGATTGTTGTGGAGATAAAATTCCTTTCATTTCCATGGATTCTATTATATTTGCAGCACGATTATACCCTATTCTTAATTTACGTTGCAAAAAAGATATTGAGGTTTTTCTACTTTCTAAAACAACTTTTACCGCTTCCTCATACAATGGGTCGCTATTAGAATCTATATCAATTTTATCATCATCAACATCTTCAACAGATTTCAATAATGATTCTATATAAGATGCTTCGCTATTTTTTTTCAAAAATTTTACAACTTCTTTGACTTCATTGTCACTAACATAGGCGCCATGTATTCTTTGTGGAATTCTTGATCCTGGGCTCATAAACAGCATATCTCCAATTCCAAGCAGGTTTTCTGCGCCCATGCAATCAATAATGGTTCTGGAATCTACATAAGTAGTAACCTGTAAAGCTGCTCTAGCTGTAATATTAGCTTTAATTAAACCTGTAATAACATTTACTGATGGTCTTTGTGTTGCAAGAATAAGATGTATGCCTGCAGCTCTTGCTTTCTGAGCTAATCTAATAATTAAACCCTCTACCTTCTTTCCTTGTTGTAGCATCATATCTGCAAATTCATCTATAACTACAACAATATATGGTAATTTTTCGTGATAGAGGTCTTCCTCGCCATTATTAGATTGTATTTGTAATTTGGATCCAGTTTGTTTATTTTCTTCAATTAACTTGTTGTAAGCTTGTACATCCCTTACTCCAAGTTCATTTATTATTCTATAACGTTTTTCCATTTGTTGGACACACCAACGTAATCCTGCTGATGCGTCATTCATGTCTGTGATAACAGGATTTAAAAGATGCGGTATATCATTATATACGCTTAACTCTAACATTTTTGGATCTACTAATAACATTTTTAAATCTGTAGGATTAGATTTATACAATAAACTTACGATCATTGTGTGAAGAGTAACAGATTTACCAGACCCTGTTGTTCCTGCTACTAATAGATGTGGTAATTTTTGCAGATCACTACAAATAGGTTTTCCTTGAATATCTTTTCCTAAAGCGATGGTTAACGGAGATTTAGACTTTTCATATTCTTTAGAAATTATGATTTCTTTTAGAGATACAGTTTCTCTGACTTCATTTGGAATTTCAATACCTATTGACGAAGTACCAGGAATATTATCAACAACTCTCAAACTGGTTACGGACATAGTTCTAGCTAAATCTTTGGAAAGATTAATAATTTGACTAGCTTTAATTCCTTTTGCTGGGTTTATCTCAAATAATGTAACTACGGGTCCTGGTTTCACAGACACAACTTCTGCTTCAATACCAAAATCTTTGAGATTAGTTTCTAAAAGGCGCGACATCAATTGCAGAGAGTCATTATCATAGGAGGTTGATTCATTTATATGATCAACCAGTAACTCTAAGAGAGGCAATTCTGTTTTTGAGACAGAACTAAAAAGCTCGGTTTGTTTTTCAGCAAATACCCTTTTGCTTACATGATTATTTTGTTTTGGTATTTCTACAGAAGGCTGAGTGTCTTTTATTTGAGAAATTAAATCCTCAGTTTTTACACTATCTTTTCTTTTTTCAATAATTAAAGTTAATTTTTCATAATATGTATTTATCATGAATTTAGTTTTCAAATAAATATATTTCAAAAAATTATTGGTTCTATGCAACAGTAATTCTATTGATATATTAAAATAGGTTATTACCGAGAACGCTAATATTAAAAAAGATACTAAAATTGATCCAGATAAACCAATATATGAGCTTAAATGACTAGCAAATAATAATCCTAGTGTTCCACCGTAGTAGCTATTTGTATTCAATTCATGTTCCACGGTATATCCTCCATAAAAGCTCATTAGTATGCAAGATGATATTATAATAAGAACTAATAAGCCTAAACGCATTATGCTTATGCTATCTATTCTTTTTTCTTCTGGTGAATTCATACGTGTATATATTATATACAAAAGTATTAATGGCAAAATAAATGAAACTTGACCAAATAATGAGAAAAATATAAAAGAAATATAAGCACCAAATATTCCAATATAATTATTAACAGTTGATGCTAATCCAGAGTTAAGAAAACTTGGGTCATTTGGATCATGAGAATATATTGATAATAAAAAAAGGATAGAGATGACTATATACAAGAAACCAATCGTTTCTTTTTTGAGATTCGCAAACCTACTATTCGTAAGTTTCTTATTTCTTCTAACTTGAGCCAATTAACCCTCGTTTTCTCTTATTTTAATACAATAATCATCTATTTTCTACGGAGATATCAGAATAAAATCATCAGTATTGTTATAGACTTTAGTTTAATATAGGATATATCAAATGGAACAAAAACATTATTCATTGTTAATACTAGGTTCTGGACCAGCTGGTTATACAGCTGCTTTATATTCATCAAGAGCAAATTTGAAACCCACTCTTATTACTGGATTAGAGTTAGGTGGTCAGTTAACTACAACAACAGATGTTGAGAATTGGCCTGGAGACCATGATAATCTACAAGGCCCAGCATTGATGGAGCGCATGAAAGAGCATGCAGAAAAATTTAATACAGAAATAATTTTTGACCATATTAAAAAAGCCAATTTATCTAAAAAACCATTTGAATTAACTGGTGATTCAACTATTTATACATGTGATGCATTAATCATTGCAACTGGAGCTAGCGCAAAATATCTGGGGTTAGAATCTGAGAAATTATATCTAGGAAAAGGTGTCTCAGCATGTGCTACATGTGACGGATTTTTTTATAAAGACCAAACTGTAGTAGTTATAGGAGGAGGAAATACAGCTGTAGCAGAAGCTCTTTATCTTTCAAACATAGCATCAAAAGTTATTTTAGTTCACAGGCGTGATCAATTAAGGGCTGAAGCGATGTTAATTGATAAATTGAATCAAAAAGTTGAAGCTAAAAAAATTGAAATTATCTGGAACTCTACACTATCTAAAATAAATGGTGATGATACTAAAGTTAATGGTGTTAGTCTAAATCAAAATAATTCTAAAGATCAAATAAATATTGAATGTTCAGGTGTATTTATAGCTATAGGTCATCAACCCAATACAAAATTATTTAAAGAATATTTAGATATGGATGAAAATGGTTATTTAATAATTAAAGGAGGTAATAAAGGTAATTCTACCTCTACAAGTATTGATGGTGTTTTCGCAGCAGGCGATGTCTCAGATTCTATTTATAGGCAAGCTGTTACTTCTGCTGGTTCTGGATGTATGGCGGCACTTGATGCTGAAAAATATTTAGATAAATAAATCCTTACTAGCCTAAAATATGAAGCATTAAAATAATGACTAATATAACGCTTAAGGTTGCTATAGCAACTATTACTAATAAACTTATTAACTGGTATGATTGAGGAATTTTTCTATACAAAGCATATAGAATAACAATAAGCCCTGATAATAAAAGTATAGTTCTCATGCTGTATTGTCGGTTATAAAATTCTTAACAAGTTGAACATCATTATCAAGAATAATTAATTTTTCATCAAAATTCATCATTTTTTCAATTTTTGTAGGTATAAAAGATATATCATTAATAATGCTAGAAACTGTATCTTTAAATTTTGCTGGGTGTGCTGTAGAAAGTACAATAATTAAGTCATAAATATTTTTACATTTTTTTGCAGAACCTAATCCTACAGCAGTATGCGGATCAATAACAATATTGTGCTGATTGTAAGTATCATTTATTAACACTTTTACTTCTGATTCCGTAACCGTGTGGGAACAAAACGATTCCTTGATTTTATCTGTTATTGAATTGCTTAGCTGATAAGAATTTAAATTTTTTAAATCGTTCATAATAGTTGTAATATATTCAGAGTTTTTTGTAATATCATAGAGTAATCGTTCAAAATTACTTGATATTTGTATATCAATGCTTGGAGATAATGTTGATTTAACAGATTTTAGTTTATGGCTACCAGACTCTAATGTTCTTGTTAAAATATCGTTTTCATTAGTTGCAATATTTAACATGTCTATTTCTAACCCCATGTTTTTTGCAATGTAACCTGCAAGTATGTCTCCAAAATTACCAGTAGGAACAGAAAATATAACTTTCTCATTATTATTCTTCAATCTGCTTAAGGCGTAAAAATAGTAAACAATTTGACACATTATTCTTGCCCAATTTATTGAATTTACAGCTGTTAGGTTTTTTTGTTTTTTATACTCATAATCTGAAAAAATTTCTTTAATAATTATTTGGCAGTCATCAAAGCTTCCTTTAATTGCAATATTATGTACATTATCTGATTTAATGGTTGTCATAAATTTTCTCTGAACTTCAGAAATTTTATTATATGGATGCAAAATAAAGATCTTTGAAGACTTAATGTTTTTAAATCCTTCTATAGCTGCAGACCCAGTATCTCCAGAAGTTGCCCCCAAAATATTTATATATTTATTATCTTGATTAAAATAATAACTCATTAATTGCCCAATAAATTGCATGGCAACATCTTTAAAAGAAAAAGTTGGTCCATGATACAGTTCTAATAAATAATAATTATCATTAAGTTTAGATATTGGTGTAATCTCACTGTTATCAAACTCTGAATATGCTTTATTAATAATAGTCTTTAAGTTTTGGCTAGGTAAAGATTTGTCAACATACGGTGAAATTACACTAAAAGCAATTTCTTGGTAAGTTTTTTTATTAAAAGATTTTATAGTATCATTGTCTAGTCTTGGCCAGGTCTCTGGTATATACAAACCTCCGTCAGGAGCTAAACCTTCAAAAATTACATCATGGAACTCTAGTTTTTCCTGATATCCTCTAGTGCTGATATATTTTAAAGACTCATTACCCATGTAATTTTAGAACTCTTATGCTATTAATTTCACCTTTAACATTGTCTAAACGTTTAATTTTATTAATAGCTTTATTAATAGATGAGCCTAGTACTGAATCAGTTATCATTACAATAGGAATTAATGAGCCAGATTCATTGGGTTCATGTTGAGTGACAGCTTCAATGTTAATATTTTCTTTTGCAAGAATATTTGTTATCTCTGCCATAACGCCTGTTACATCTTTAGCGTGAATTCTAATATAAAAAGAATTTTCAATATCATTAATTTCTTTTATTTTTTTATTTTGTGTTCCTATTGACTCACTTATTTTTAAATTAGTCCTGTCAATATTTTGATTAAAATTAATTGCTTCAACTAAATTAGCAATAACTGCTGATGCTGTTGCATCTCCTCCAGCTCCATGCCCATAAAACATTGAAGAGCCAAATCTTTCACCGCTTACTAAAACTGCGTTCATCACATTATGAACTTGAGACATAATATTATCCTTTGGCACAAGCATTGGATGTACTCTACACTCAACTAAATCGTTATATTCTTTTGTTACACCTATGTGTTTTATTGAATAACCAAGCTCATCTGAATATTTGATGTCCATTGGAGAGATGCTTTCAATTCCTTCAATATAAGTTTTTTTATAAGGCAATGGGATCTTATATACTAAAGAGGCTAAAATTGAAATTTTATGAGCTGCATCGTTGCCTCCAATATCAAACGATGGATCCGCTTCTGCATATCCCAATGATTGCGCTTCTGCAAGAGCTGTTTTAAAATCTAAATTTTTTGTAGTCATTTGGTCAAGTATATAATTGCATGTCCCATTTATAATGCCAAAAATAGAAAATATCTTTTCATTTAACATATTATGGGTTAAAGCCTTGATAATGGGTATAGCTCCGGCAACAGAAGCCTCAAAACCAAAAAAGATATTGGCTTCTTTCGCTAATTTAAAAATTTTATCTCCATGTTCCGCAATTAATGCTTTATTTGCTGTAATTACATGTTTTTTATTTTTTATAGATTCGGATACAACTTCATACGCAACTGTTGTTCCACCAATTAATTCAATAATAATTGAAATGTCAGGATTTTTAGCTAAATCCATAGCATTATTAGTGGTAATTACATCAAGTCCGTTAAGATTTTTAGATTCAATATCAAGATCAGCAACATGCGAAATCCTAAAATTAGCGCTTACATTTGATCTAATCTCGTCCTTAAATTTAACTATGTGTTCTAAAGAGCTCTGGCCAACTGTTCCAAGCCCGCATATGCCAATGTTAATCATATCAATACCAATACATAAAAGATTATATATTAGCATTATTTAATCTATAATTCCTATTAATATGGAATTAACGCATCAGCAAAATAAATCTAGTAAATTCATAAAAAGTTATGAAAATAACACCCTGTTTATAGGTGATAAAAAATATGCTTACAATATTATATTGTCAGAAGAAAAAATTAATAAATGGAATATTAAAAATATTGAGAAAATTAAAATTACAGATATTGAATTAATTCTATTATATAATCCAGAAATAATAATAATTGGCACAGGTCAAAAACAGTATACACCATCAAATAATTTTATTGATCATATACATAGAAAAAAGATAGGTGTAGAGTTTATGATTACAGAATCAGCTTGTAAAACTTTTAACATACTATTATCTGAGGGTCGTAAAGTTATTGCTGGTTTAATTATATAGCTTATAAATTACAAAAATTAAAATAATAAAAGCAGATATATAAAGAAAATAATGGTTGATAAAGTGTACTATTTCATGCCCATATTTCTTTGATATAAAAGAAACTAAAAAGAATCTCATTCCTCTTCCAATGAATGAAATTATTATAAATAAAAATAAATTTACAGAAAGGAATCCTGATGCAATAACAAAAATTTTATAAGGTAAAGGTGTAAAACTAGAAATAAACAAAATAATTATACCGTATTCTATAAATAATGACTGTGCCTCTAAAAATTCTGCTTCGTAACCATAATTTAATATATACGGATTAATTTCATTAAATAAAAAATAACCTAAAAAATAACCAACAATGCCTCCCAACACAGACATAGAGGTGGCTATCATTGCTAAATTATACCAATTGTTTGGCTTTGATATTGCCATTGGTATTAATAAAACATCCGTTGGTATTGGAAAAAAAATAGATTCTATAAAACTAATAAAACCTAATAATGATTTAGATTGAAATGTTATTATTTTATGAACAAATTCTTTATACATTACCTTACTGTACCTTTTAACATTGGAACAAATAATACATCATCAACTTCTTTTTTTAGAATACCATTTTTGGTATTTTTAATCCGAAAGAGTTTTTGTGATCCATTTTCATCCAAAGGGAGAATCATCCTTCCGTTCGGCTTTAATTGCTTCACTAGTTTTTCAGGTATTTCTTTAGGTGCAGCAGTCATAATTATGGCATCAAATGGTGCTCTATGTGTAAATCCTTCGTATCCATCTCCGTATATATTTTTTATATTTTTAAAACCAATATTTTTTAAAAGTAGTTTTGATTTCTCATATAAAGGTTTTATACGCTCTATAGTAATAACTTGCTTAAATAATGATGCAAGAATAGCTGTTTGGTAACCACAACCCGTGCCAATTTCTAAAACTTTTTCCATATTGTCTGACTCAATAATAAGTTGGGTCATTTTCCCTACAATATATGGTGATGAAATCGTCTGATTAAAACCAATAGGCAAAGCATCATCATCATATGCTCTATTTTTTAAGGCTTCCTCTACAAAGATATGTCTTGGTATCAACCCCATAGCACTTAATACGGATGTGTTGCTTATTCCTTGTTGTTTTAGTTTATCTATAAATTTATTTCTTATTTGAGTTGGTATATTATTCATACTTTCTTTAATTTTGATATTATTTCGTAATCACTCATGTCTGTATTCAATGGCGTTATAGAGATATAATTATGTTCCACAGCATTAAAGTCAGTAAATGAATTAGAAGGGATTGGATTACCTACAGCGCCAATAGTTGCATAAATTTTATGATTAATATTATCTATTTTTGCTCTTTTAGAAATATTGCGTCTTCCAAGTTTTGTAACTTTAACTCCCTTTATTTTACTGAATGGCACGTCCGGTATATTTATATTAAAAATAGTTTTTAATTTAACTGTTTCTTTAAGTATCATTGGTAAAAATAATTCTAATTTATCCTCCAAATCATTAATGTAGAGTGGTTTCCTGTTTGCTATAGAAATTGCAATTGGAGAATGTTTATATAGCCTCCCTTCTATAGCTCCCGCAACTGTTCCAGAATATATAACATCATCTCCCATATTGCTACCGAAATTAATGCCCGAAATAACAATATCAGGTTTTTTCTTAAGTATGCCTCGAGTTAATATGTGGATAGAATCAGCGATAGTTCCTTTGATGGCATAACACTTTTTATTAATTTTTTTTATTTCTATTTTACTGTGCACTGTTAAAGAACTGCTGCATGCGCTTACATTTTTATAAGGCGCAGCTATTGTAACAGACCCATATTTCATTAATATTTTTTCTAATATTTTAATTCCTTTAGCATTATAACCATCATCATTTGATAGCAAAATATTCATTAAAAATCCTCTAAAAGTAATAAATTACATTATACTGGAAAAATAAATAAATAATATTAAACATAATGATAGATAAAAAATTAACAGAATTTGAGAGATTACTGCAAGAATCTGAATTTGACATAACAAAGATAGAGCAAGAAAAACATGGGTTGAATGTCGATATAGATGCTCAAAATGATATATTTGAAGATGTAAAAATTAGTTTAGAAAATTTAAATGAAAAAAATCAAAAAGCTGTATATAAAATAAATGGCCTACAAAATAAAAAATTTAATGAGTTAAAAAAACTCAAAGATAAATCACTTCCCCATTCAATAATCGATTTGCATACACAGTCTTCAACAATTGATGGTCTAAAAGCATTAAACAATTTCTTTAAGAATAATTACCATAAATATCAGTATCTCAAAATAATACATGGTAAAGGATTGAGAAATAACAAAGAGGTATCACCAATGCGTAATTTGGTTAGGAAATTTTTATTAAATAATTCTATAGTCTTAGCTTTTACTCCAGCACAAAATAATGACGGTGGAGATGGCGCAACATACGTATTAATTAAGAAGTAACTTAATTTCTGAATTATTTAATATTTTACATTGTCCTTCTTTAATGCCTTCTAAATTAATAGGGCCATAGGAGATTCTTTTTAATTTTTCCACATTACAGTTTACTTTTTCTAACACCCTTCTAATTTCTCTATTTTTTCCAGTAGTTAATGTCAGTAAGTAGTTGTTATCTTCATCTTTATTAATTTTAGTAAAACACCCTGTTTCATTATTTCCAATATCTATTCCCTTCTCACAAAGAATCATTTTCTCTCTATTAAAATTGCCTTTTATTTTAACCTTATAAATTCTCTCTATATTAGAAGACGGGTGCATTAATTTGTGTGCTAAATCACCATTATTTGTAAATAATAATAAACCAGAAGTATTTACATCTAATCTTCCTATATTAATCCATTTATTAATTGTGTATGGGAGTTGTTCAAATACAGTATTTTTTGTTTTCCTATCTTTTTTGCTAACTATTTCTCCACATCTTTTATGATATGCTATCGCTTTTATTTCTAATTTAAATAGATCTTCAGTAACAATATATTTTTTATTATTTACAGTAATAACATCATTAATATCTACCTTAGATCCTATGGCTGCATTTTTATTATTAATTTTTATTTTATTTCTTAATAACAATTTTTCACATTCTCTCCTTGAGAATACTCCCATAATAGATAAAATTTTTTGTATTCTGTGCATATAAGTTGTTATTTTAGTGTTTATTTTTGTGATAAAATATTTTTAAGATGAAAAAATTAAACATAGCATTATTAATAATATCAGACACAAGAACAGCAAGCACCGATAAATCAGGTAAATTATTAAAAAATTTAATTGAAAAAGAGGGTCATCATGTTTTTGTGAAAGAAATTATTCCAGATAATATATATATAATTAGATTTAAAGTCTCTGATTATATTATTAATAAAAAAATTGATGTTGTTATCACAAGCGGAGGAACTGGAATTACTGGGTCAGATGGTACTCCAGAAGCAGTAAAGGTATTATTAGATAAAGAAATTGATGGATTTGGTGAGATTTTTAGATCTATTTCTTACGATAAGATTAAAACCTCTAGCCTACAATCTAGAGCGTTGGCGGGTGTAGCTAACTCTACATTTATATTTGTATTACCTGGTTCTGTGGATGCTTGTAAAACAGCATGGGAAAAAATCATTCAACACCAATTAAACAGTGCTACAAAGCCATGTAATCTAGTAATGCTAATTCCTAGACTAAAATAATAAATTTATATTGCTTCTATTTCTTCTGGTGGAGGTAATTCGGATAATGATTTCATATTAAAATAATCCAAGAACTTTTTTGTTGTTGCTAATAATTCTGGTTTGCCAGGCGTTTCTTTATGGCCAACAACTTTTACCCATTCAAATTCTATCAAGTTACGTATTATTTGAGGGTTAACCGCAACGCCTCTTATCTCTTCAATATCACCTCTAGTAACGGGCTGCTTATAGGCAATAATAACCAAGGTTTCTAAAAAAGCCTTTGAGTATCTTGTAGATGATTGTTTATTGATCTTAGATAACCATTCATCATAACCTGTTTTCACTTGTATCCTATAACCTGTGGCAACTTGTATAATTTCAAAAGAACGTTTCACAAATGATTTGTTTAGGTCATCAATCACTTTTTTAATTTGATTTTTTGAAGGTTTATTTGTATCAAATAAGTTCGCAATATCCTGTAATGATAAGGGCTCGTTAGAAGCCATTAGCGCGCTTTCAATAATTAACTCTAAGTTTTCTACATTTTTCATATTGTTCTTGTTTGCAGATATATCATCGAAAAATCTTCATTCTGTATGATGTCAATTAAATTTTCCTTAACCATTTCTAAAATTGCTAAAAAAGTTACTATTGCCCCCATTTTTCCTTCATTAAAATCAAAACAATCAATAAAACTAATAGTCTCTTGTTTATTAATTTCGTCTAAAATTTTTGACATTCTTTCTCTTACAGATAATGTTTCAGTCTGAATATTATGAGATGCATTTATTTCGGCTCTTTTTAAAACTTCGTGAAATGCCTCTTGGAGTTGAGACATTTTAATTGTTGGCATTGTTTCTTTCCTTTTAAAATTAGCCAAAATTCCTGATATTACAAATGTATCTCTATTTAAGCGCGGCACCTCATCAATTTTTACAGATAAATCTTTATATTTTTGATACTCTAATAACCTTTTTATTAAATTAGCTCTTGGGTCATCTTCTTCTTCGTCCTCAATTTCATTTGGCACTAACATTCTAGATTTTATTTCAGCTAATGTTGCTGCCATAACTAAATAATCAGACGCTAATTCAAACTCTAATTCTTGCATCATATTAATATATTCAACATATTGATTTGTAATTGGGAGAATAGGAATATCTACAATATCAATATTTTGTTTTTTTATTAAATATAGAAGCAAATCTAATGGTCCTTCAAATTTTTCAAGTATAACTCTTAAGGCGTCTGGCGGTATAAACAAGTCATCAGGAATATCTGTAATGACTGATCCATTTATCTTTACTTCAAGTTGGTCTGAATTTGTTTGAATCATGACTTATCTATCATTCCAATTATAGCATAAAGATCGGAAATGGTTTTCTGTGATATTTGTCTTGCTCTTATGGCCCCTGCCGACAATACTTCATTTAAATATTTCTTGTCAGACAAAAATTCTTTTGTTTTTTTTGAAATAGGGTCTGTGGTTGATATAATAATGTCGGTTAAATCATTTTTAAATAATGATATTTCCTTTGCTGAATATTTTTCTATTACCTTTTCTTTATCAACTAAAGAACAAGCACAATAAATATTAATTAAATTATTAACTTCTAATCTAGATTCAGCCTCTTTATTAGAATTTGGCATTTTTAAAGAATCTGTCTTAGCTTTTTTAATTTTTTGTTTAATTTGATCATTTGAGTCAGTCATTAAAATTCTTGAATACTCAGATGGATCTGATTTGCTCATTTTTTTTGATCCATCTCTTAGGCTCATTATTCTTGTTGATGATTTATTTATTAATGGATTAGGTAGTTTAAAGAAATCTACCCCATAGTCAGAGTTAAATTTATGTGCAATATCTCTTGATAACTCTAAATGCTGTTTTTGATCATCACCTACAGGAACATGTGTTGCTCCATATAGCAAAATATCTGCCGCCATTAATATTGGGTATGTGTATAATCCAACAGAGGCATTTTCCCTGTTTTTTCCAGCTTTATCCTTAAACTGAGTCATCCTATTAAGCCAACCTATTTTAGCAGTACAACCTAAAACCCATGATAACTGCGTGTGCTCAGGAACCTGAGATTGATTAAAAATTATATTCTTTTCACAATCCAGGCCAGAAGCAAGAAATATTGCTAATACTTCATGTGTCTGACTAATTAAATGTTTTGGGTTTTGCCATACTGTTATTGCGTGCAAATCTACAATGGAGAATATGCTTTTGTAATCCGACTGATAATTGACAAATTGAGTAATTGCTCCTAAGTAATTTCCTAAATGAATTTCACCAGACGGTTGAACCCCAGAAAAAATAACATTTTTTGTCATATATAACCCTATATGTAAGACTTTTATTTAATCTTACCATAAAGATATGCGTCTCTCATTTTTATATTAAGGAAAAAATTTATATAATAAGATATGACAGAAAAAAGAATTAAAATGATTAAAGATAAGTTGAGCTCTTTAAATCCTACAAAAATTGATATTGAAGATCAAGGGCACTTGCATGTAGGCCATCCTGGATCTAAATCTGGAGGACATTTTAAATTAACTATAGTGTCTGAGTGTTTCAAAAACAAAAGTCTAATTGAAAGACATAGAATTATCTATGATGCCTTAGAATCTCTTATGAAAACTGAAATTCACGCTTTATCTATTAAAGCTAACTCCCCAAATGAAAAAAATTAAATAAATATCTTTCTATAAATAATAGCATCTTCTCTGCCATCAAATGTTTTATAATAGTTTTTCCTGATATCAATACTCTTAAAGCCGTATTTCTCATATAATTTTTTTGCAGCCAAATTAGATATTCTAGTTTCTAAAAATATTGAATTACTATTATACGTTTTAGCTTTTGAAATAATCATTTCTATAAAACTAGATGCTATTCCCATATTTCTATATTTTTTATCAACTGTAAGATTAAGAATGTGACTATCAATTGAGGTTATTTTAGAAATTGCATAGCCAATAACAGTATGATTTTTTGCAATATAACAATCATATTTGTTAATTATACAATCCTTAATAATATTCCTTGTCCAAGGGAAATCATAGGTATTAAACTCTAATTCATATACACAATCTAAATCAATAAGACTCATATCTAGGATTTCAATAAGCTCAGACACTTTAGTTGACATAAGATGATAATATTTCCTTTAAAAATTTAAGATCTTGCCAAACTTGACATTTTTGAAGAGGACTCCTTAAAATATATGCTGGATGATAAAAAACTATAACAGGTATTGAATGATTTTGAAGAAAAAATTTTTTTCCTCTTAGATCTGTAATTGGTTTATCTTCATTTAACATTCTATTCGCCGCTATTTTTCCTAATAATATTATTACTTTAGGATTAATAATTTTTATTTGCATATCTAAATAATGAGCGCATGCACTAATTTCTTGTGTTTCTGGATTTCTATTTTCTGGAGGTCTACATTTAACCGTGTTTGTAATAAAAATATTACCTCTGTACAAATTAATGCTATCTAAGAATTCATTTAATAACTTACCTGCCCTTCCAACAAATGGCTCTCCTTTTAGATCTTCATCTTTACCTGGCGCTTCTCCAATTATCATTATTTCTGCATTATTATCACCAGTTCCAAAAACAGTATTAGTTCTTGATGAGCTTAAAGCACATTTTTTACAAATCTGAACATCATTGCTTAGCTCGGTTAAATTAGATGTTGATTTGTCCAATTTTTTTTTATTTTCTTTGTACCAAAATATATTTATTCCCATTGCAGGAAAATACTTGTGTATACTATTCAAATCTTAAATACCTCTTTTTTTAGATGAGTCCGCATTAGGGTTTTGTTTATATTTATTTAACGCATTTAATAAGGCTAATACAGACGCTTTAACAATATCAGTGTCAGCTCCATGCCCATTATAAATACTATTATTTTTAGTAATTCTTACTGTTACCTCACCTTGGGCATCTGTTCCTGATGTTATATTGTTTACTGAATATAATATCAATTTACATTTACTTTTAATAATATGTTCAATTGCATTATAAGCTGCGTCAACAGCGCCATCTCCAGTTGATTTAGCTTCCTTGATTTCTCCGTCAATTTCTAATTTAATATGAGCATGTGGTTTTCTTCCACTTTCTGTGACTACATTCATATAATTAAATTTTATTGAGCTAGCTGTAACAACTGCATTTGTTGCAAGATTAATTAAATCCTCATCAAAAATTTCATGTTTTTTATCAGCTAAATCCTTAAATTTATAAAAAAGCTTATCAAAATCGCTATTATTTTTTGGCATTACATTTAAATCTATTATTTTTTGCTTAAAAGCATTTCGTCCAGAATGTTTACCTAAAACAAGAGAGTTGCTTATCAAGCCTATATCTTCAGCTTTCATAATTTCATACGTTTCTCTAGATTTAATTACTCCATCTTGATGAATTCCAGATTCATGCGCAAATGCATTCTTTCCAACTATAGCTTTATTTGGTTGTACAGGAAATCCGGTAATTCCGGAAACTAATCTAGAGCATTTCAAAATTTTATTTGTTTTGATATTTGTGTCACAGTTAAAAATATCTTGCCTAGTTTTAACTGTCATAACAATTTCTTCTAACGCAGCATTTCCTGCTCTCTCACCTAATCCATTTATTGTACACTCAACTTGTCTTGCTCCATTCATTACTGCAGACAAAGAATTAGCTACGGCTAGTCCTAGATCATTATGGCAATGAACTGAAAATACTGCTTTATCTGAATTTTCAACATTACTAATGATATTTTTTATTAATAAGCCAAACTGATGGGGAAGGTTATATCCTACGGTATCAGGAATATTTATTGTTCCAGCGCCCGCATCAATGGCTGCAGTAATTACTTCGCATAAAAACTTTAGCTCGGATCTACCTGCATCTTCTGGAGAAAATTCTACATCGCTTGTAAAAGTTTTGGCTAACTTAATTGCATTAACTGCAGTTTGCTTAACTTTTTCTGGAGACATTTTTAACTTCTTTTCCATATGTATTGGTGAAGTTGCAATGAAAGTATGGATGCGTGGTTTTTTAGCGCTTGCTAATGCTTCTGATGCTTTCACGATATCTTTTTCAAGTGCTCGCGCTAATGCGCAAACACTAGAATTCTTAATTTGGTTTGCTATTTCATTTACTGCTTTAAAATCACCACCACTAGCAATAGGAAATCCAGCTTCTATAATATCTACATTTAATTCTTCTAAAGCTAAAGCAATTTTAATTTTTTCATCTATATCCATAGATGCGCCAGGGCTTTGCTCTCCATCTCTTAAAGTAGTATCAAAAATTATTAAATTTTTCTCATTCATATTATTGGTATTTTAGACGAGTTATAATGATATTAGTTCCAGCAGAACTATATTAAGGAAATGATTAATTTTAGATATATGAACCACCATAATTCAAACTGTATATTAAAAATATGATTTTGCAAGGAATATTAGATTTACAATAGTTTTTTCTCACGCGATAAAAATTTTCTCTTTCTAATAAATCTTATTAGAAGCATTGTAGGCCCAGATAATGCATAAAATATAAAAAATGAAAATAGAACTAATGGTGGATCAAAAGAAATAAATGATAAAATTAATGCTATTACAAATAAACTTATATGTGGTACTTTATGTCTAATATTAAAATCTTTAAAACTATAATAAGTAATATTGCTTATCATAAGAAATGATAGAATTGAAAGTAATGATGCGCTCATCCAATTAAAATCTTTAACGCTTAAACCAGAGTCTTCAACCATCCAAGCGTAACAAATTACTACTGCTGCTGAGGCAGGACTTGCTAAGCCGACAAAATATTTTTTATCTTGCATTTGGTTTTTAGAATTAAATCTTGCCAATCTCAAGGCAACGGCTGCAACATAAATAAAACAGGTGATCCATGCAATTTTTGACCAATGCCATCCATAAATATTAAAATTTGATAAGCTCCAAATGTAAAGTAATATAGCAGGCGCAATTCCAAAGCATAACATATCGGATAAGCTATCATAATATGCGCCAAAAGAAGTTTGTGTATTTGTTAGTCTAGCAATTCTTCCATCTAGTCCATCTAGCAACATTGCTATTAATATTGCAAAAATTGCAGAAATTACATCTCCATTAATAGAAGATATGATGGAATAAAAGCCACTAAATAATGCTCCCGTGGTTATTAAATTAGGTAATAAAAATACGCCTGGTAATTTCTTTTTTATTTCTTCAGTCATTAAGTAACCTCTTCATCAACAAGCTTTTTACTGTCTTGCATCCATGACATCATATCACGTAACTTCTTACCTGTATCTTCTATTAAATGTTCAGAACTTTCTTTTCTTAATCTGTTAAACTCTTGAGATCCGCTTTTTATCTCATTAACAAATTCTTCAGCAAATTTTCCATTTTGAACGTCTTCTAAAATTAGCTTCATTTTTTTTCTAACATGTTCGTCAATTAAAAAAGGGCCTTTTGTTAAATCTCCATATTCTGCAGTATTTGAAATGGAATATCTCATTTCAGTCATACCTCCTTCATACATCAAATCTACTATTAGCTTAAGTTCGTTTAAACATTCAAAATATGCCATTTCAGGTGCGTATCCAGCATCAACTAATGTTTCAAAACCTGCTTTTACCAAAGCAGTTACACCTCCGCACAAAACAGCTTGCTCTCCAAATAAATCTGTTTCGGTTTCTTCTTTAAAAGTTGTTTCTATAATACCTGCTCTACCGCCTCCAATAGCAGAAGCGTATGCTAAAGCAATTTCTTTAGCCTTTCCAGAATTATCATTATTTATTGCAATTAATGTGGGAACACCCTTGCCTTGAAGATATGTTGATCTTACTAAGTGTCCAGGACTTTTAGGTGCAATCATTATTACGTCATGTTGTGAATCAGGGGCTATCTGACCATAGTGAATGTTAAACCCATGGGCAAATGCAAGCATAGCATTTTCTTTTAAATTGGGTCTTATGAAATCTTTGAATATTGATGATTGATATTCATCAGGTGCTAATATCATTACAATGTCAGCTTTAGAAACTGCATCACTAATAGATAACACTTCTAGGCCTTCTTTTTTTGCTCTTTTAATAGTTTTTGAATTTTCTTTTAATCCAACTGATACGTTCATGCCTGATTCTTTTAAATTCAACGCATGCGCATGTCCTTGCGACCCATAACCAATTACAGATATATGTAAATCTTTGATCATTTCTAAGTTAGCATCTTTGTCATAATATACTTTCATTCTTTCCTCACTATTTAATTTCTAAACTATCCTTTCCTCTACTAATGCCTAATGCTCCTGATCTAACTATCTCAACTATCTTTATAGTACCCATAGAATTAACAAAAGCTAAAATTTTTTCTGATGCACCTGTAAGTTCTATAGTGTACGTTGTATCAGTAACATCGATAATACGCGCTCTAAATATATCTACAAGTCTTTTAAGCTCTTCTCTTTGGTTTTTAGTGCATTTTAATTTTAATAACAACATCTCTCTTTCGATATGCGTTTCTTCAGTTAAATCTTTAACGTTTACCACATCTACAAGTTTATTTAGTTGTTTCATAAGTTGATTAACTTTCTGTTCAGTTCCAACTGTCACAATAGTCATTCTAGATATTGATTCATCATTGGTAGGCGCTACATTTAAGCAGTGAATATTATAACCACGAGCAGAAAATAGGCCTGCTATTCTAGATAAAGAACCAAATTCATTTTCAACTAATAAAGATATTATATGTCTCTTATCATCCATAATTAAGCTAACTCTGTCTTTTCGTTTGTTGGCGATAAATGCATCTCATTATGAGCTTTGCCACTTTTAATCATAGGGTAAACATTTTCTTCTTGATCAGTTAAAATATCTACAAAAACAAGTCTATCTTTAATTGCCATAGCTTCTTTCATTTTAAACTTTAGCTCAGATGGTTTTTCAATTTGAATACCTACATGACCAAAGCTTTGTGAAAGCATAGGGAAATCTGGAAGGGCTTCCATATATGACATTGCATATCTGCCTTCATAAAAAAATTCTTGCCATTGCCTAACCATTCCCATATACCTATTATTAAGGTTAATAATTTTAATTGGTAACCTATATTGTAAGCATGTTGCCAACTCTTGTATACACATTAGGATACTTGCCTCACCAGTTATACAAACTACTTCTGATTTTGGATAAGCTAGCTTTACTCCCATTGCTGCAGGTAACCCAAACCCCATTGTTCCAAGGCCGCCAGAGTTTATCCATCTATTCGGTTTGTCAAATTTATAGTATTGTGCAGCCCACATTTGATGTTGCCCAACATCGGATGTTATAAAAGAATTTCCTTTTGTAATTTCATACAGAGTTTCTATAGCTTCTTGAGGTTTAATAATTTTTGGTGATTTTTTATAACTCAAACAATTTTTTGATCTCCATTTATTTATCTGTTTCCACCATTTTTTAATATCCTGCTTATTAATATTTTTTAAATATGGAGAAATTAATTTATTTAAATCTCTTAAAATTTTTGATGTATCACCAACAAGAGATAAATCTACTTCAATAATTTTTGAAATAGAAGATGGGTCAACATCAATATGAATTATTTTAGCTGAAGGACAAAATTTTGATGTATCTCCCGTAACCCTATCATCAAAACGAGCGCCAATTGCTAACAAAACATCACAATTATGCATTGACATGTTTGCCTCATACGTACCATGCATGCCTAACATTCCTAAAAATTGACTGTCCGTTGCAGGATAACCTCCTAGTCCCATTAATGTGCTTGTGATAGGAAAATTTAATTTTTTAAGCAGCTTGAATAGTTGTCTATGAGCCTTGCCTAATATAATTCCTCCCCCTGTATATATCATAGGTTTTTTAGCTGAGCATAATATTTTTGCTGCTTGCTGTATTTTTTCCTTAGAATCATTTCTAGCAGGTTTATATGACCTAATGTTTATATTTTTTGGATAATTAAATCCTATTTTAACATTAGGGTCTGTTAAATCTTTCGGAATATCAATCAGGACAGGTCCTGGTCTTCCAGTTGTTGCTATTTTAAATGCTTTTTTAAAAACATCTGCTATTGACTCACGTTTATCAACTAAAAAATTATGTTTTGTGACTGGTCTAGTAATTCCAGTTGCATCGGCTTCTTGAAAAGCATCGCTTCCTACATACTGTCTAGATACTTGTCCTGAAATTACAATCATAGGTATTGAGTCCATATGCGCGGTTGCTAATCCTGTAATACAATTAGTAATGCCTGGTCCAGATGTAACAAGTACAACTCCAGGTTTGCCACAAGCTCTAGCATAACCATCTGCTGCATGCGTAGCTCCCTGCTCATGTCTTACTAAAACATGTTTGATGTTTTTAGCATTAAATAAAGCGTCATAAATATGTAAAACAGCTCCACCAGGGTAGCCGAAAATATACTCAACACCTTCTCTCTTTAAACATTCTATTATTATTTCTGAACCACTTAATTTCATAGCATCTCTAATGTAATTTCTTGTACATAATACAACTTTTTTCACATATCATCATCAGTTATATATATTTTTTATTATTAAGATTCAAACCTATGGTGCGCTTTGGTATGCAGAAAAATCACCAAAAATGTAATATAAGATAGTTTTAAAATACTCTAAA
>CAJWJQ010000016.1:0-23623 GCA_913041905.1 uncultured Gammaproteobacteria bacterium | reverse complement strand
GTATGATTTCTAATAGTTTTGTTTAAAACATTATTGCCATACATATCTATAATCAAACTTTTATGAGAATCAAAAATAATTTTTTTAGAATACCCTAAGTTAAGATCGATATGCGAATTTGTCTTTGTTTCAATTGCTGACATATCTCCCTGAGACTCTGTATATATTAAATCTAAATAATACGCATCATCTTTTTGATTTTCATATTTAAGAGACAAAATATTCTTAGCTGGAGAAATTCTTGGGATATACGTATTATCATCAAATACCCCTGATATATCATCCCTACTTAATTTAACTAATAGGTCAGCATTTTTAAAATTATATATTCTAGATGCTGATATTTCATAGCCTTGTATAATTGCATTTTTCTGATTCCAAGTCGCATCAGTTTTACCACCTGTTGATGTAGATTCATCTTTTAAGTAGATGAAGTTATTTATATTATTTCGATATAAATTTAAATTCATATCTACTTCATTAAAGCTATATTGAAGTCCTAGCTCAATGTTTCTAGATACTTCTCTAGACATATTATTACTTCCTCGTTCATATCTTTGTGTTGCGCCATGGCTGCCATTTGCAAATAATTCAGATATGGATGGACTCCTTGAAACATGCGCATAACCAAAATTATAGAAAGAAGATTTCCCAAATTTATGAGACAGGCTTGTCCCAAAACTTACAGATGTATCTCCATATCTTTGATTTGAACTATCTCTAGAATTGGATTCATATCTTCCAGAAAAATCTAATTCATATGGTTTGTTTTTTGTTCTTAACAAATATGATACTGCTCTATCGTATGAAACCGATGATGGCAAGTATGCTGATATCATAGGAGATTTAGTGTGTTTATATTGAAAAAGCAATCTTTTCTCATGTAGTTCATCATCTAAGTTAAATTTAAATGATAATGCTTTACTATTGCTATCTAAAGATGCTGTTCCATCTTCTTCATGCTCTTTTAGAAAAGAATTTGAATCTCTATATGCATAATCAACAGAATTAAAAAACTTAATATTATTTATTTTCCCTTTTAATGTATAAGTTTCTGTTTCAACTCTTGTAAATATTCTATGAGCTTCCTCTTCCTCCTCCTCTTCCTCTGCATGAAATGGAATGCCATAAACCCCATCGTTATTTTCAAAAGTTATGCCAAAATAACCCCATTTTCTTGGGAAGGATAGACCAACACTCATGTTTTGGTTTTTATGATCAGAATTGGCAAGTGTGCTTTTTTTTGCCCCATCCTCAAAAAGAGAACCGTCAGGCAGACTATAGTTATCAAGGTGTTTATTATTAATAGCAAAAAACATATTTGTATTAAATAAATTTTTCTTAAATAAAAAGTTGTGACCATACCCATTATTAATAGAAGTGTAATCAAGTTTTATCATTTCATTAATATATTTTTTTTCACTCACTATGTCTGATATAACGTTAACAATACCACCACTAGTACCTCCTTGAGTAAATATTGATGAAGGACCTCTTAAAATTTCAATATGTGAAATATTATTTAAATCAATATTATTTATATGATCACCGCTTAAACTACTTAGATCATTTATACCAATATTGTTTGAAAATAGACTTGTTCGATTACCTGTCAAGCCACGTATCACGGGTTGACCTACAGCCATTCCATAATCTGCATTTGATATTCCAGGTAATCCTTTTAAATTATTACCTATACTTTTATTACTATTTATTTCCTCGTTTTGTAAAATATGTATTGGATATTTACTCTCATTAATTGAATTAGTAAAAACAGGTGAAGTCACGCTTATATTGCTTAATGTTTCACTTGATACAGTATTAATACATATACACAAAAGAGAAATTACAAAAATGTTTTTAGACATTTGTATCTCCTTTATAAATTAATTTAAATCAAATTAAATGTTATAAAAGAGGTGGAGACCTAGAGGTGAACGAATATTTGTAATTATTTACGTTTAAGACAGGCGAATAATTAAATACAATGAGTAATATCCCAAAAACAACTAAGATTAAGTTTAAATTTATATTTGGAACAAAAGCATTTACACTTATATGACATATTATGCATTGGTGTTCATTTGTATGGTTATGCTCATCAAGATGAAAATGAAAATGACTTATTGTCTGTAATAAAATAAATACAGTTAAAGTAAACTTAATAATTAATTTTTTGTAGTTTGAAAGTTTACTTTTATTCATAGATTTATGATACATATTTTAGAATTTTTTTTCAAATCTAAACTGGGCCCGGGAGGACTCGAACCTCCGACCAATGGATTATGAGTCCACTGCTCTAACCAACTGAGCTACAGGCCCTATTTAACATAGTTGCTAAACTTTTTCTTCCTTATGTATTTTTGGTGATACTCTTCTGCAATCCAAAACTCGGTTGCTTTTTCAAGAAGAGTTACTATCTTATTGTTAAATTTTTCTTTGTTCAATTGTTTTATTTTATTTTCTCCAGATAGTTTTTGGGAGCCATCTAGATAAAATATACTAGATCTATATTGTGTTCCCAAATCTACACCTTGCCTATTAACCGTTGTTGGGTTATGTATTTCAAAAAAAATATTTAGCAAATCATCATAAGATATAGTTTTTTCTTCGAAATAAACTTTTACAGCTTCTGCGTGATAAGTATTTCCTTCACAGACTTCTTCGTAAGTTGGTTCTTTTGTTGTTCCTCCAATGTAACCTACTTCTGTTTCTGTAACTCCTTTAGTTGAAATGAATTCTTCTTCAACACCCCAAAAACAACCTGCGGCAAATATAGCAATGTTAGTCATTGTCTAGAAAACTTTTTAAATTATGCGCCCTTGAAGGGTGTCTGAGTTTTCTTAATGCTTTAGCTTCTATTTGTCTAATTCTCTCTCTAGTAACATCAAATTGTTTACCTACCTCTTCTAAGGTATGATCAGTATTCATATCTATTCCAAATCTCATTCTTAGAACTTTTGCCTCTCTCGGCGTTAAACTCGATAATATTTCCCTTGTTGAGTCTGATAAACCACTATTAATAGTTTCATCTAGTGGTTTTTCTGCATTTTCATCTTCTATAAAATCTCCTAAATGAGAATCTTCATCATCCCCAACTGGAGATTCCATTGAAATAGGTTCTTTTGCAATTTTTAGCACTCTTCGAACTTTATCTTCCGGCATATCCATATGTACTGATAATTCCTCTGGTGTAGCTTCTTTCCCATTCTCTTGTAATAATTTTCTTTGTATCCTATTAAGTTTATTGATTGTTTCTATCATATGAACTGGGATTCTAATTGTTCTCGCTTGGTCAGCAATAGACCTTGTAATAGCTTGTCTTATCCACCATGTAGCATATGTAGAAAACTTATAACCTCGTCTATATTCAAATTTGTCTACCGCTTTCATTAATCCGATATTCCCTTCTTGAATTAGATCTAAAAATTGTAGACCACGATTAGTATATTTTTTAGCTATAGAAATAACTAATCTTAAATTCGCTTCAACCATTTCTTTTTTAGCATTCCTTTCTTTTAATTCTCCAATTCTCCTGTCCTTATTAATTTTTTTTATTTCTTGTATAGATATATCCTGATTATCTTCTATTGCTATCAGCTTTTTTCGGAATTTATCAATTTGATTTTTTATTACCTCTAAATCTTCTTTATTTAATTTTTGTTTTTTAGCATGCTCATTGAGAAAGTTTTCATCTTTAATGCCATCTTTTATATAGGTTAATAATTCCTTTTTTGGCACTTTTAAAGCATTTATGCATATTTTTATTATTTCCCTTTCGTATTTTGCTATTAATGCTGTAAATTTTTCTATTCTACCCGTTAACTTTTCTTTAAATAGGCTTGTAAATTTAAAATTAGAAATTCTATCTATAATTTCTTCAAATACTTCTTTGTAACGCTTATCATCCTTTCTTTTGTAAGTTGTATATTCAAAATATAATCCACTTATCTCGTTAACTGAATTAATTACCAGTTCTTTATCTATAGGATCCTCTAAAACCTCATCATCATCATCACTGCCATCGTCAACACCTCCACCGTCTTCCACTAATGCCTCTTCTTGTTGATTGGGTTCGTTTTTATCTTCATTTTTATCTTCAGGTTTTTTCATGACTACAACATTAGTAGGAAATTGATCACTTTTGAATTCTTCTTCACTATTAGCTTTAATATCTAATATATAATCTGATAGCAAGGAATCAATTTCATCTTCGTCTTCTATATTCTCAAAAACTTCAGCAAAGAAAGCCGCAGATTCAGGAAATCTTTGAATTGCTTGATATATTAATTTTTGCCCTTCTTCGATTTTTTTGGCAATTTTTATTTCGCCTTGTCTATTTAATAATTCTACAGTACCCATTTCTCTCATATACATTCTAACGGGATCAGATGTTCTGCCAAACTCTTCGTCTAAGCTAGATAATACTTGAACAGCTTCATCTACAGTGATGTCACTATCTTCATCATCAGCTATTTCATCATCATTTAAAATCGGTTCGCTGATAGCTTCCTTAGTTGAGTCCACAACCTTAATTTTTAAATCAGTAATTATTTTTGTTACTTGATCTATTTGGTCTTGTTCGAATTGATTATTTGGTAATAAATCACTTATGTCAGATACGGTAAGGAAACCCTGCTTTCTGCCAGTTTCTATTAACTCTTCGATTTTCTTTTGTTTGCTTTTTGAGAGATTTGAATTGGTCATAAGATACTAAGTTGGTCAAAAGTGATGTATTATATCATCAACACCATTTATATAACAAATAAATGATCATTTTTTTATATAATAATCGAGCTTAGGAGGTTATTCAATTATTTAAAATGGCATTATTAACAACACCAGTATGTGAATTTGGTCAAAAACCTCATGACTTTAGCCTAAAAGGCGTAGACGGTAAGATGTGGTCTTTAAAAGATTGTATGGGTAGCAAAGGATTATTAATCATGTTTATTTGTAATCACTGCCCGTATGTCCAGTCAATATTAGATAAACTTGTCGTTGAGACCGATGTTTTAGTAAAAAAAGGCATAGGTATTGTAGCTATAAATCCTAATGATTATATTTCTTTTCCAGAAGATTCGTTTGAGAATATGATTATAGTGGGGAAAAAAAATGGCTTTGGTTTTCCATATTTAATGGATGATAATCAAGAAGTGACGAAAAAGTACCAAGCAATTTGTACCCCTGATTTTTTTGGATATAATTCTAATCTTGAACTTCAATATAGAGGTAGATTTGATGATAGAGGCGCAAAAAAAATAAATAATCCAAACCAGAGTGATTTATTTAAAGCTATGTTTGAAATATCACGAACTGGTAAAGGTCCAGCAAAACAAGAACCTAGCATGGGGTGCTCTATCAAGTGGAGAAAATAGACAACGTATAAATGAGTAAATTAGAATTATCAAATGCAATAAGATTTTTAAGCATGGATGCTGTTGAGAAAGCCAAATCCGGACATCCAGGCGCACCCATGGGTATGGCAGATATTGCTTATATATTATGGTGTAAATTCTTAAAACATAACCCCGCTAACCCAAAGTGGCTAAATAGAGATAGATTCATTCTTTCAAATGGACATGGCTCGATGTTACTTTATTCATTGTTACATTTAAGTGGTTATAAACTTTCTATTAAAGATATTAAAAATTTTAGACAATTAAATTCAATAACCCCTGGTCATCCAGAATGTGATATTACTCCTGGTGTAGAAACAACAACCGGCCCATTAGGACAAGGTATAGCTAATGGTGTTGGAATGGCAATTGCAGAGAAATCGCTTGCGGTTGAATTTAATAAACCAAAATTTAATATAATAAACCATTATACGTATGTCTTTGCTGGTGATGGATGCTTAATGGAAGGAATTTCTCATGAAGCTTGTTCGTTAGCGGGAACATTGGGTTTAAACAAACTTATTGTTTTTTATGATATGAATAACATATCTATAGATGGAGATATAAAGTTAGCCTTTACAGAAAATATTAGAAAAAGATTTGAGTCATATAATTGGAATGTTATTGATAATGTAGATGGGCACAATTTTGATTTAATTGAAAAATCTATCAAAAAAGCAAGACTACAAAAAGACAAACCAAGCATTATTTGCATGAAAACAAAAATAGGTTTTGGCTCACCTAACAAAGAAGGCACTAGTTCAGTTCATGGCGCTCCTTTAGGGAAAGACGAGATAGAGTTAACAAGAAAGAACCTTAAATGGCCTTATAAAGCTTTTGAAATACCTAATGACATATATAAGAAATGGAATTTCACCAATAAAGGACGCAAGCTTGAATTACTATGGAAAAGTAATTTAGAAAAATATAAATTAAAACACCCAGAATGCTATCTCGAACTATTAAGGAGAAGTAGAAATAAATTACCCAAAAACTTAGATAAATTAATTGACCAATTAATCAATAATGATGGTAAATCTATGGCTACAAGAAAATCTTCGCAAGTTGTTTTAGAAAAAATAGGCGAGAAGATGCCAGAGCTTATTGGTGGATCTGCAGACTTAAAAGATTCTAATCTTGTTTTTTGGTCTAAATCAAAACCATTAAATAGGAAAAATTTTAAAGGTAAGTATATTCATTTTGGAGTAAGAGAATTTGCTATGTCAGCTATTTGTAATGGTATAGGCTTACATGGAGGTTTTCGCCCTTATGCTAGTACATTCTTAATTTTTTCAGAGTATGCAAAAAATGCAATTAGGATGTCTGCGCTTATGCACCTACCAATTATTTATATTTTTACTCATGACTCAATTGGCTTAGGCGAAGATGGCCCAACACATCAATCTGTAGAACAGTTAAATTCACTTAGATTAATTCCTGGAATGTATGTTTGGCGTCCAGCAGATTTAACTGAAACTGCTATTTCTTGGAAGTCTTCGCTAGAAAAATTGACAGGACCATCGTCTATTGTGTTATCTAGACAGAGCTTACCAGAGCTAAGCAGAAACAATACTCAAACAAGACTTATAAGTAGAGGAGGTTATATTATTTTTGAGCCTTCTAAAAAAATAGATGCTATAATTATAGCATCTGGTTCTGAATTACATATGTGTGTTGACGCAGCTAAAATATTACATAAATCAAAAATATATGTGCGTGTAGTTTCAATGCCATGTATGGAATTATTTTTAAAACAATCGAAATCGTATAAGAATATAGTTCTTCCAGATATTAATAATATATTAGCAGTAGAGGCTGGCGTAGGAGATTGTTGGGATAAGTTTATTGGGAAAAAAGGCTCTAAAATAGTTATGAATTCATTTGGTTTATCAGCGCCTGGAAATATTGTTTTAAATCATTTTGGGTTCTCAATAAAAAATATAGTTATAAAAGTTAAAAAATTAATCAAAAATAATGGAAAAGGTAAATGAGTATAAATATTGCAATTAATGGTTTTGGAAGAATAGGTAGGAATGTATTAAGAGCTAAATATGATAATAATAAATATGATGAATTTAATATTGTTGCTATTAATGATTTGGGTGACAGCAATATAAATGCACACCTTCTTAAACACGATAGTGCTCATGGGGTTTTTTCAAAAAAAGTAGAAGTAAAAGATAATAAAATAATAATTGATAATAAAAATGAAGTATTAGTATTGAGCGAAAGAGATCCCTCAAAACTTCCGTGGGACGAATTATCTGTAGATGTAGTTTTAGAGTGCACAGGTCTTTTTACGTCTAAATCATCAGCAATAAAACATATTAATGCTGGAGCTAAAAAAGTATTAATATCTGCGCCTGGTAAAGATGTAGACGCAACTATTGTTTATGGGGTAAATCACGAAATAATTAATAAAGATCATCAGATAATTTCTAATGCATCCTGCACGACCAATTGTTTAGCTACTCTGATAAAAAATATACATGAGGAACTAAATATAGAAAATGGCATCATGACCACTATTCATTCTTATACTAACGATCAAGTTTTAACTGATGTTTATCATTCTGATTTACGGAGAGCTAGATCAGCAACCCAATCAATGATTCCGACAAAAACTGGAGCTGCATCTGCTGTTGGATTAGTGTTACCGGAATTGAATGGAAAACTAGATGGGTTTGCAATTAGGGTCCCAACGATAAATGTATCTATTGTAGACTTATGCTTTAATACCTCTAAAAAATCTTCTATAGAGGAGGTTAATTCAATTATAAAAAATGCTTCCGAATCTAATCTTAAAGGCATATTAGGATATAATTCTGAGCCACTCGTATCAATTGATTTTAACCATTCTTCATATTCTTCAGTATATGATGAAAGCTTAACTAGAATGATGGATAATAAATTTTTTAAAATTTGTGCTTGGTATGATAATGAATGGGGTTTCTCAAATAGGATGCTAGATGTTGCAAAAGTTTTAGCTAATAATGCTTAAAGTCTTAAAAGAAGCTAATATAAATAATAAAATAGTCTTATTACGTTTAGATTTAAATGTACCCATTAGTCAAAATAAAATTGTAAGTAATTTTAGAATAATAAAATCAATCCCAACAATCGAACATCTAATTAAAAATAATAATAAAATAGTAATATTATCTCATCTTGGCAGACCGAAAGAAGGTGAAGTTGACGAGAAATATAGTTTAAAACCTGTTTCATTATATTTGTCTGAAAAAATTAAGAAAAATATTATTTTTGAGAAAAATTGGATTGATGGTGTAGATTTTAAAGACTCAAATATTATTATGTGTGAAAATGTTAGATTCCAAAATGGAGAAAAATTAAATTCATCAGAATTGTCTCGTAAGATTTCTTTATTAGGCGACCTTTTTGTTTTTGATGCTTTTGGAGTATCTCATCGAAAAGAGTCTAGCGCCTATGGTTTAATTGATCTTATGGATAGTTATGCTGGACAACTATTAGAGAATGAGATCAATAATGCTCTTATGATGATCTCAAACCCTGTTAATCCACTAACAACAATAATATCAGGTGCCAAAATCTCAACAAAAATTACTTTAATAAGTAAATTATTAAACAAATCTTCTCATCTAATACTTGGAGGAGGAATATTAAATACTTTTTTATTTGCTTTAGGTCACAATATAGGAACTTCTTTGTTTGAATCAGATTACGTAGATGAAGCAAAAAAAATAATCAAACATAAAGATTTTGAAAAACTAATTATGCCCATCGATGTGGTTTGTTCGAATAGCAACTCATTTGATAATCCTCAAACTAAACTAATTTCTATGGTACAATCAGATGATAAAATATTAGATATTGGTGCAAAATCAATAGATAAATACGTAGATATAATTAAAAAATCAAGTACCGTTTTTTGGAATGGACCACTTGGGTACGTGGAACAAGAGCCGTACGATACAGGAACTGTAAAAATAGCAAAGGCCATAGCAATATCTAATTGTTATTCTATGGTTGGAGGCGGTGATACCATACCAATAATAGAGAAACTATCTTTAATTGATAATTTTTCATATTTATCTACAGGAGGAGGAGCGCTCTTAAAGTTTATTGAAGGTAAAGAATTACCAATATTAAAGAAATTAGGCGCCTATACATAATGAGAAAAAGAACTAAAATTATTGCAACTCTAGGACCATCAACAACTAGCTCTAAAATGCTAACTGAACTAATTGCTGCTGGAACTGATGTTTTTAGACTTAATCTTTCTCACGCAAAAATAGAAGACGCTAAAGAAATAATAAATAAACTCAAATCATCATCTTTGAAACTTAAGAGGCCTGTGGCCACCCTTATTGATTTACAAGGGCAAAAAATTAGGGTTAGAGGTTTCGCAAAGAAAGACTTTGTTAATTTAAAAAATAATCAAAAATTTGTTCTTGATGGTTCACTCAAAGACGAAGAAGGAGATGATTTTTCAGTAGGTGTAACACATAAACATTTCTACAAAAACATAAAAACTAGAGATGAAATTCTTCTTAGCGATGGACTTATAAAACTTAAAGTAAATGAAGTTAAAGGCAACAAGATACACACCACAGTAATAAGAGGAGGAAAACTACTCCCCTTTCAAGGACTTAATAAGAAAGGTGGAGGACTGTCGTTAAAAGGGTTAACAAAAAAAGATATAGCGGATTTAAAACAAGCAATTAAATTGGACATTGATTATATAGCAGTTTCATTTGTCAGAGATAAAAATGATTTAATTGCAGTAAAAAAAATTACTGATAAAAAAAATATTGGTCTAATTGCAAAAATAGAAAGAAATGAAGCTCTAGCAAATATTGATTCAATCTTAGATCATTCTGATGGTATTTTAGTTGCACGAGGTGATCTTGGTGTAGAACTTGGTATTGAAGTACTGCCTGCGATACAGGATGAATTAATAGGTAAGGCCATGGATCATGACAAATTAGTAATAGTTGCTACACAAATGATGGAGTCAATGAAAACAAATAGAGTACCTACAAGAGCAGAAGTTTTTGATGTGTCTAATGCCGCTTGTTCTGGTGTTGATGCTATAATGTTGTCGGCAGAAACTGCAGTAGGCAAATACCCAGTGGAAGTTGTGCAGGAGGCAAGCAGAATTTGCGATATAGCCGAAAAAACAAATATAAAAGAAATTAAAATTAGTGATAAAGGGGAAATATTTAATAAAATTGACCAAATAATTGCTATGGCTGCTGTTTATGGAGCTGACAGATCTAATGTAAAAGCTATTGCAGCATTAACTGAAACAGGATCTACTCCTTTATGGATGTCACGAATTCAATCCTCAATACCGATTTATGCTATGACTGTAAACGAAAAGACAAGCAGAAGGATTTGTCTTTATAGAGGAGTATATTCAATCCGATTAGATAAAATAGAACATGATCATGCGAGAGCTAACATACAAGTAATAAAATTGATGCAAAAACAAGGTGCTGTTAAGAAGGGAGATTTAGTAATAATTACAAAGGGAGATTTAATGGGTACGAGTGGAGGAACAAATGCCATTAAGATTGTAGAAGTAGGTAAGTTGCTGAAGGTTTAAAAAAGGAGCAAAGTATGAATAAACGAGCGCTAGAATTAACTGTTGAAAACATGATGTCAAAACCAAAAGGTATATTGGCTATGGACGAAAGTTCTCCAACATGCGGTAAAAGATTTGCCGCGATTAATGTAGAAGACAGTGAAAATAATAGAAGAAGATATAGAGAGTTAATAGTTACCTCACCAGATTTATCTAATTATGTGAGTGGTGCTATTTTATATGATGAGACTTTTCATCAAACAATGAGCAATGGTGAGTTTTTTAGAGATTATTTAAATTCAATAGGAATTTTACCGGGGATTAAAGTAGATACAGGAGCAAAAGATTTTTCTAATCACCCTAATGAAAAAATAACAGAAGGACTTGATGGGTTAAGAGAAAGACTTAAGAATTACGCATTATTGGGTGCAAAATTTTGTAAATGGAGAGCGGTCATAACTATTAACGAGGGGATTCCATCAGAGGCATGCATACTGTCAAATGCACATGCTTTAGCTAGATACGCATCTTTATGTCAAGAAAATAATTTAGTTCCTATTGTAGAACCAGAGGTATTAATAAACGGAGAACATTCTATAGAAGTTTGCGATACTGTAACAAGAGCAACTTTAAAATGTTTGTTTGAGCAATTAGATTTATTTAATATTTATTATGAGGGAATTATTTTAAAACCAAGCATGGTTATTTCTGGAGATAAAAATAAGAAGCGAGCTGATGTAAATACAGTTGCAGAGATGACTATAAATTGTCTCAAGGAAATGTGCCCACAAAAATTAGGAGGAATTGCTTTTTTATCAGGAGGACAAACAGATGAAGAGTCTACTAGCCATTTAAATAAAATGAATAAGGATAATTCGGATTTACCTTGGCGAGTAACATTTTCATATGCGCGTGCAATTCAACAATCAGCTTTAAATATTTGGGTTGGAAAGGACTCTAATATTAAAGAAGCTCAATTGATGTTATCAGGTAGAGCAAAATTATGTTCCGCTGCCTCAGTTGGTGAACTTTAATTATCCATTATAATGTGCATTATTTTTTTGTATGAATTTTTGTTCTTTTGATGGCTATTTGTAATTTTAATAACTGGGATTTTGGTAAAACCCTTTAATTCACAATAGTTATTCATACCGATTGGTTGTTTACCATGTATTTTATTTAATACTATGCATAGTATTTTAATTTTATATTTCTTAATAATACTCAAACTCATTAGCACATTATTTATTACTCCTATCTCATCCTTTGCAACTAATATAGTCGGAATTTTCATTTTTTTGATAAGGTCGATATTTAGACCATCAAGAGCTATTGGAGAACATAAACCTCCTGCGCCTTCAACAATTAGAAAATCAAAATCATCAAAAAAAGAAGATTTTTTTACAAAATCTTTGATATATATTTTTCGTTTTGATAGTTTTATTGCCCTATTAGGCGATATAGGATTTTTAAATCTGTATGGATTAATATTATTTAAATCAATTTCACCATCCGTTAATTTATAGAAAAGCTGTGCATCAGAAGGAATTAATCTAGAATTTACATTTTTACAGCCTGTTTCAATTGGTTTATACGGAGCAATATTAAGTTTATTGTTTTTAAATAATTTAATTATATTCTTTGTTATATAAGTTTTACCAACATCGGTGCCTGTGCCACTAATAAAAACTCTATGCTTTTTTACCATCATTCTTTGTAAGTAAATTTAATGCAGTTTCATATTTATGTATTAATTCTTGTTTGATATTTGCTGGTATTTTAATTTGATCATTATTCCAATTTTTACTAATCAAATAATTTCTGAAAAACTGTTTATCAAATGCGCTATAATCTATGCCACCTTCCTTATTTATTAACCAAAACCTTGAGCAATCTGGTGTAAATATTTCATCTATTAAAGTTAATTTATTATCAGAATCAAGTCCAAATTCAAATTTTGTATCTGCAATAATAACGCCTCTTTTTTTTGCATATTCATATGCAAAATTATACAGCGTCAAACTGACAGCTTTTATTTTTTCAGCAAGATCTAATCCTACTAATTCTTTCATTCTATCAAAATTTATATTTTCATCTTTATTCCCAATTTCTGCTTTAGTGGATGGAGTAAATAATGGTTCAGTTAATTTACCATGTTCGCTGAGGTTTTGTTTTATGCTTTCATTATGTATTGTTTTTGATTTTTTATATTCCTTCCATGCTGATCCAGTAACATAACCGCGTACAATAGCTTCTATTGGTAGTACTTTAGTCTTTTTTACTACCATAACTCTATCTTTAAATTTTTCAGGAATATCAGGTTTTATATTTAAGAAATGATTTTTAACTAGACTGCTGCTTAACGTAAACCAAAATTTTGACATTTTATTTAAAATTATTCCTTTGCCTTCAATTTCATCATCAAACACAAAGTCAAAAGCTGATATCCTGTCGGTCGTAATAATTAGCAGTTTTTCTTTCTCATAATCATACACATCTCTAACTTTGCCGCTGAATATGAGATTATAATTAACCAGTGTCTGATTGGTATGCATTATTTTATTTGAGAAAAATAATCCGTAAATCTATTCTTATTAGTTGCAAATTTTGTTTGTTCTTCTTCGGCAAATTTAATTGATTTATCTATATTTGAGCTCTTGTCCCCAACAACTATCAATCCAACCATTCCTAAAATATAATGAGGAGTGCATTTATAACCATATATTCCCTCTTTATTAAATTTAATAGTTAATTCTTCATTCATTTGGCCAGTCCATGCTGGACCTCCTTCTGGAATCATTTCATTAATAGATGCTGTATTGTGGCCGGGGTTTGTTGCTAGCCATTTTACAGTGTCTCCTGGCTGTATTGTTAAAACTGGCGGATCAAACACCATCATTTGTCCTTTTAAAGAACTTAACATCTTTACTTGATGCTCTGCTGCTGAAATATTTCCAACTAAGAAAAAGCAGAAACATGCTATGATTATTTTATATTTATCCATTATTTACTCCATTAATAACTCATATATAGTATCAGAAAATTATTATATAATTAATATCTCTGTTAACATATACTCATCGTTAAACCAGATTATTTTTTGATATGAATGATTATAAAATAGCCCCATCTATATTATCAGCCGATTTTTCAAGACTTGGAGAGGATGTAAAAAAAACTGTAGATGCTGGAGCTGATTTTGTTCATTTTGACGTGATGGATAATCATTATGTTCCAAATTTAACAATTGGCCCATTAGTTTGCTCTGCTTTAAGATCTTTTGGCATAAAAAATATTATTGATGTGCATTTAATGATAAAGCCTGTGGACAGAATTATTCCGGATTTTGCAGAAGCTGGAGCTAACTATATTACTTTCCACCCTGAAGCATCTGATCATATCGATAGAACAATCAAATTGATAAGAGAAAATAATTGTATGCCTGGCATTGTGTTGAACCCCGCTACACCTTTAAGTTATTTAGAACATTGTATAGATGATATTGATATGATTTTATTAATGTCAGTAAATCCTGGGTTTCCAGGACAGAAATTTATAGAGGGAACATTAAAAAAAATCTCACAAGCTAGAAGTTTGATAGATAAGTCTAAAAGAAAAATTAGACTTGAGGTAGATGGGGGAATAAATTTAGAAAATATTGGTAAAATTGCTGAAGCAGGTGCCGATACATTTGTAGCTGGATCCTCTATATTTAACTCTAACAACTATAGCGAAACAATTAAATCTATGAGAGATAAACTCAAAGAAATAAAATAATCTTATATTTTTAGTTAATGAATAAAAAAGATTTTATAAATTATATTGAACAAGGTTACCACCTAATTCCACTTCACAAAGTTTTAGATAATATTAAAGTAAACCCTATAGATATTTATGAATCGTTGTCAGATCAACCACAATCTTATCTATTTGAATCGATAGAGGGTGGAAAAAAATGGAGTAGATATACAATAATAGGTTTACCATCTGATGATTATATAGAAGTATCAAATAATAAATTATCAATTAAAGAAAACGGAAACATAAAAAATATTCAAACTGATAGCCCTATTGAATGGATCGACAGTTATATAAAAAGCTATAAAGTATTAGCCGATCCAAATTTACCAGAATTTCAAGGTGGCCTAGTGGGTTATTTTGGTTTTGATACAGTTCGTTATTTTGAATCAAAAATTAAAGGAAATTCACAGCAAGATCAAATAAAAACACCAGATATTCATTTATTGATATCTAAAGAAATTCTAATATTTGATAAAATAAAAAACAAGGTTTATATAATTATCTTTTCTCATAATAATCTTGAAAGTTATAATTCTTCGATGGAAAAGCTTGATATAATTTTAGAATCAATAAAACAATATACCCTCAAAGAATTAAAAACATCACAAAAAATAAAAACAGAACAAGTAGATTTAAAATACCATTTTTCAAAATCAAGATTTTTGTCAAGCGTTAAAAAAATAAAAGATTATATAGTTAAAGGCGATGTTATGCAGGTTGTTTTATCTCAAAGAATATCTATGGATTTTAATGAAAAACCAATATCTTTTTATAAAGAATTGCGAAAATTGAACCCATCTCCATATATGTATTATTTAAATCTATCTGATTTTCATATTATAGGATCTTCTCCAGAGATTTTAGTTAGACTAGAAAATAATTTAATTACCGTGAGACCTATTGCAGGAACAAGGCCTAGAGGAAAAAATAAAGAAAACGATAAAATTCTTGAGAATGAATTAAAAGCAGATCCTAAAGAGAGGGCTGAACACCTAATGTTGATAGACTTAGGTAGAAATGATGTTGGGAAAGTTTCAAAAATAGGATCAGTAAAATTAACAGATGAAATGATTATTGAAAAATACTCACATGTTATGCATATGGTGTCTAATGTTACTGGGGAAATAAAATCTGAGTTGGGTATGATGGATGTGTTAAAATCTACATTTCCAGCGGGTACCGTCTCTGGAGCTCCTAAAATAAGAGCTATAGAAATAATTTATGAACTAGAGCCAATAAAAAGAGGCATATATGCTGGCGCCATTGGGTATTTAGGTTGGAACGGTAATATGGATACAGCAATAGCAATACGCACATGCGTTATTAAAAACTCTATTTTAAATGTCCAATGTGGAGCCGGAATAGTATATGATTCTGTTCCTGAGTTAGAGTGGGAAGAGACAATTAATAAAGGACAAGCTATAGTTCAAGCTTATAAAAACCTTAAGGATAAAGACGTATGATACTTATGATAGATAACTATGATTCATTTACATATAACATTGTACAATACATTGGTGAATTAGGAGCTAATGTCAAAATTTTCCGAAACGATGAAATAACTTTAGATGAAATAAAAAAATTAAAACCTAAAAAAATCATTATATCACCTGGACCATGTACTCCTAATGAAGCAGGGATTTCGATAGAAGTAATAAAATACTTTGGAGAATCAATTCCTATCTTAGGTATATGCCTAGGACATCAAAGCATAGGACAGGCTTTTGGTGGAAAAATTATTTCAGCTAAAAAAATAATGCATGGCAAAACATCAAAAATAATACACAACAATGATAAAATTTTTAAAGAAATAGCAAATCCTTTTGAAGCAACCAGATATCATTCTTTAGTTATAGAAAAAGAAACAATTCCAAAATGTCTTGAGATTATTGCATGGACAAATAATTCTGAAGACGATGAAATAATGGGTGTTAAACATAATAAATTTCCAATATATGGGTTACAGTTTCATCCAGAATCAATACTAACTAAATCGGGACAAAATATTCTAAAAAATTTCTTGGACTTATAATTATGCATCAATTATTAATTGATAATCTTAAAAATCATAAACTACCAACTGAATCTAATTGTAAATTATTTCTAGACTCAGTATTTAATGGACAAGTTGAAGATATAAAATTAACGGAAGTATTGCGTTTAATTAATAAAGTTGGTTTTGGGCCTGAACAATTGACAGGTTTTGCAAAATCTATGAGAGGCGTGTCTAAAAAAGTTATATTCCCAGGAGATCTAGTTGATAATTGTGGTACTGGAGGTGATGGGCTTAATACATTTAATATATCCACAACATCATCTCTTATAGCATCTTGTTGTGATATTTATGTAGCTAAACATGGAAATAAATCTATTACAAGTAATTCAGGAAGCGCTGATATTTTAATGGCCGCAGGAGTGAATATTAACCTATCTCCAGACAATGTTGTCACATGTTTAGAAAAACTTAATTTTGGGTTTATGTTCGCACCATTACATCATGAATCTATGAAACATGTTGCAAAATCAAGAAAAGCTATTGCCCCAGAGAAAACAATTTTTAATTTATTAGGACCTTTAACAAATCCAGCAAATGCGAAAAAACAATTAATTGGTGTTTATTCTAAAAAAATAATGATGCCAATTGCAGAAACATTGATTAATTTAGACATTAAAAAAGCAATGATAGTGCACTCTCTAGATGGCTTAGATGAAATAAGTTTATTTGATAAGACTTATGTAATTGAGATAGATAACTCTAAAATTAAAGAGTATATTTTAGACCCTAAACAATATTTTGATTGTAAATCATCGCTACAGGATATAATAGTTAATAATTCTAATGAAAGCTTAGAAGTAATGCTAAGTGTATTTAATAATAAGGAAGGAGCTGCCAAGCAGATTTCTATATTAAATGCAGCTGCACTTTTATACATTTCAGGAAAGGATGAATCAATTGAGCGATGTATTGAATACTGTGAAAAAACCATATCCAGCTTTGAAGTTAAGAATAAATTAGAAAGTATAGTTAAATTAACAAATAGCTTTAAATAATGTTAAAAGAAATAATAGAAAATAAAAAACAAGAAATCTTAGAATTAAAATCTAAACAGAATATAAAAATAGAAGTTAATAAAAATATTAAAAATAGGGGATTCATTGATTCATTATATAAAAAATATTATACAGAGAAAAATGTCATTATTGCAGAGATTAAGAAACACTCTCCTAGTAAAGGGTATCTAAACAAGAATTTAGATGTTGCGAAAATGGCTAAATTATATGAGGATGCTGGAGCAGCCTGTATATCTGTTTTAACTGATAGTAAATATTTTAAAGGGTCTTTAGCGGATTTAGAATTAGCAAAATCATCAACTTCAATACCTATTTTAAGAAAAGATTTTATTTTAGATGAGGCGCAAATTATAGAATCAAAAAACGTAGGCGCAGATTGTATATTATTAATTGTTGCATGTTTAGAAGAACGGAAATTTAGTCAGTTAAATAATTTAAGTATGGAGCTAAATCTTGATGTATTAGTAGAAGTACATAATGAAAGAGAGTTAGACATCGCATTAAATAATGGATGTAAATTAATTGGTATCAATAATCGTAATTTAAAAACTTTTGAGGTTACAATTCAAACAACTTTAGACTTAATAAAAAAATTTTACACAAAAGATATTTTCTTTATTAGTGAAAGTGGAATAAAAAATATTGATACAATTAAGTCTTTAAGAGAAAATAACGTAAATGGATTTTTAATAGGAGAAGGATTAGTTACATCAGAAAAACCCAGTGAAATTTTGAAAGAGTTAGTTGGATAATTATGAAAAAAACACTTGGAATAAAACACGTTGCTCTAAAAGTTAAGAATTTTAAAGAATGTTTAATTTTCTATACAAATATATTAGAGATGAATATTGATTGGCAGCCCGATGTAGATAACGTTTATTTATCTAATGGAGTAGATAACTTGGCCTTACATTATGATAGTAACTTAGAATTTAATGAAAAAAACAATAGGCTTGACCATTTTGGTATTATGTTGATTAAGAGCGAAGATGTTGATGAATGGTTTGCTTATATGCAATCAAAAAGCGTACCTATTTACAAAGAAATTAAAGAACATAGAGATGGGTCAAGAAGCTTTTATTGCTTAGACCCAGACAAAAATATTATTCAATTTCTTTGGCATCCAGAAATAAATAAACTATGAAAAAAAAAATTAGCAATGTTAGCTCAACCTTAATCATTAATACTTATGAGGGGTTTTATTATAATAATGAGAAAAATCTTGAGAATATTCAAAAACATATTAAAAGTAAGTATGATAATAAAAAATTAATTAAAATTGCTCGCGAAATTTCTAAAACTATAAATACTGAAATACTTAACGAATCATCGCATAATTTTGAACCATTTGGAGATAGTTCTGCGTTATTAATTCAAGCTAATTTAAAATTATATAATTCTGGCTCATTACACTTAAAGGAGAGTCATATTACGTTTCACACTTACATTGAGGACATATTGAGTAATTTTATTATTATAAGGCTTGAATTTCATATATGCTCTTGCTCTGACGCCAATGTTTTCCATTCTGTAGAAAACATTATTCATCTGAATAAAGAGTTAAATTTATTTACGCCTGATGTCTTTACTCTTGACTATTTAAGGAGAGGTTCTAAATATGGTAAATCACATATGGATATTATTAATGATAATTGTATATTTAATAATGAAATTTTCTTAAATTTATATAATATAATTAATTGTACTGCTGAAAAATCGATTCTTGACACCCAAAACTATTTTTCTATACTTAAAGATGAGATTATGCATGATAAGTTTAAGGATTTATCAACAGATATAACATCAAATCAAATACATATTTACAGAGATTTTCTTTTTAGAAGTTATGGAGATTATAAATTATCTTTAGACCCATCAAATATAGACTGCATAGAAGAAGCTAAACATAATAAGTAATTTTTTTCATTATAGCAGATAGTAAATGCATCGATTTCTTTGCTTTGGTTGGCAAATCCTCAGAACCTATTTTTTTAGCAGTATTTCTGTGTCTTTTTTCATCTTTTGCAATTATCTGAAGAATTTCCTTGCTTCTCAAATCTTCTTTCGGGAGCTGTTTTATTGACGCTGTTAAGTGATCTTCTACCTGTTTTTCAGTTTCTTCTATAAAGCCAAGTTTCCATTTTTTATCATTTATACCAGCAATACTACCTAGAACAAAAGATGATAAATACCACAAAGGATTTAAAATGCTTTTTTTACCATCTAATTCTTCCAATCTTTGATTACATAATTTTAAATGATAATTCTCTTCTTCACATATCTCATATAGTTTTCCTCGCACCTTATCGTCTGATGTAAATGCCGCTTGTCCTCGATATAGTCCTTGTGCACAAACCTCACCCATATGATTTATTCTCATAACCCTTTCTGATTGTTTGGCTTTATTTGTGTCTAATTTCTTATTAGTAGTTTTTGCAGAAACTTTAAAATCACTTATATTATTATTGTTGTAAATTGTTGAAATAGCATAATCTAGCTCAGTTAAAACAATATCTATTATATTTTTATTTACCATATGGTTATTAAATCATTTACAAACAAAATCACAAATAATTTTTTATAAATTTCTTGTATAGAGGGGTTGTTATGCGTAAAATCATGGATACTGTGGATATGGGTAAAATAGACAATAAAGATTGGTACATTATAGACGCTGAACAGGCTGTTTTAGGTCGTCTTGCGTCTAAAATAGCTACAATCCTAAAAGGTAAACACAAACCATCATATGTGCCTTATGCGGACAATGGTGACTATATAGTTGTAATAAATGCTAAAAACTTAAATGTGACAGGGAATAAGTTAGATAATAAAATTTATTATAAACATACTGGCTATATAGGAAATATGAAAAAAACTACTTTAGGAGAAATAGTTAAAAAAGACCCATCTATAGCTATTAAAAATGCCGTAAAAGGCATGTTGCCAAAAAACCCTTTAGGTAGAAGCATGATAAAGAAATTAAAAGTATATAATAATGATCAACATAACCATCATGCACAAAAACCAAAAAAACTAGAAATATAATGCATAAATCATACGGAACAGGAAGAAGAAAAACATCAAGTGCTAGAGTATATTTAAACGAGGGCACTGGAACAATAAAAATTAATTCCAGAAAACTTGATGATTTTATCAAGTCCAAATCTCTTAGATCATACTTGATGGCCCCACTTGAAAAATCTCAATTAGATCAAAAAGTTGATTTAAAGATTACTGTTAGTGGTGGCGGTCAAAGTGGTCAAGTTGGCGCAATTGTACATGGATTAACAAGAGCGTTAATTAAATACCAAAACGATCTTTTGCCAATATTAAGAAGAGAAGGTTTTGTAACTAGGGATGCCAGAAAAGTTGAGAGAAAGAAAGTAGGGCTAAGAAAAGCAAGAAAAGCAACACAGTTTTCAAAACGATAAGTCAGTATACTTTTATATTATTTTCATCTGCAACAAGTAAGATGTCAGCTTTTCTCATAGCAAATAATCCATTTGATATAACCCCTGGCATATTATTAATTTCTTGTTCAAGTTTTATCGGTTCAAGAATATTAAGATTATGAATATCTAAAATAATGTGGCCATTATCAGTTATAAAATTTTCTCTTAAAACAGGCCTACCATCTAATCCCATCATATTCATTGCTATTTGGCTTTGAGCAATTTTTATTACCTCGATAGGAAGTGGAAATTGACCTAACCGTTTAACATATTTTGTATCATCAATAATGCAAACAAATTTATCACTTGCTTGAGCTAAAATTTTTTCACGTGTAAGAGCACCACCACCACCCTTAATTAACTGTTTGTGATTATTTGCTTCATCAGCACCATCAATGTATAAAGGAATTTTTCCTGATTCAGCTAGTGTAATAATCCGTATATTTTTTTCTTTTAAAAACTGTGTAGACAATTCGGAGGATGAAACGCAAGCTTCAATCTTAGGCTTAACTTTGTCTAAAAGGTTAATAAAACAATTAACCGTGCTACCTGATCCAATACCTAATATGCACCCATTTTCTATATAGTCTAAAGCTGCTTCTGCAACCAAATCTTTTTTATGAGATTGATTCATGTATTTTTCATTAATTTATATTAGTATATGCTGTTATTATACATTATATGTAGGTATCTAATGGTAGAAAAAAAGAGAAAATCAATTATTAATAAAATAAGGACGACAAATGTCTATGACGTTGCTATCAAATCACCCTTGGATTATGCAAAAAACTTATCTAGGAAGCTTGATAATCATATTTATATAAAAAGAGATGATTTACAGCCAATTTTTTCTTTTAAGTTGAGAGGAGCCTATGCAAAAATTAAAAAACTAAAAGAGACTAAAAATATAACTTCTCTTATAGCTGCTTCCGCAGGCAATCATGCGCAAGGAGTTGCGTTATCAGCCCTTAGGCTTGGAATAAAAGCTTATATTGTTATGCCTAAAACAACACCAACAATTAAAATTAATGCTGTTAAATTACTAAAAGCAAGTGTAATTTTGCATGGCGATGCTTATGATGATGCTTATGAGTTTGCAAAAAATAAAGCTGTGAAAGATAAGCTTGATTTTATACACCCTTATGACGATATCGATGTTATTGCCGGACAAGGGACAATTGCAAAAGAAATATTAGAACAGATAAATAAAAAACCTAACTATATTTTTGTTCCAGTTGGTGGCGGAGGTTTATTAGCTGGTATTTCTATATACATGCAACAAGAGAGCCCAAAAACAAAAATTATTTCAGTTGAACCAGAAGATTCTGATTGTTTTCATAGAGCCTATATATCTAATAAAAGAGTTAAGCTTAAAAATGTAGGCATATTCGCTGATGGTGTTGCAGTTAAGCAAATTGGTAAACTGCCATTTGCTTTATCAAAAGACCTTGTTTCATCTTCAATTTTAGTCACAACAGATGAAATATGTGCTGGCATTAAAGATTTATATGATGAAACTAGAAGTATTGCTGAACCTGCTGGAGCTTTATCTATTGCGGGTATCAAGAAATTTATAAAATCTCATAAAATTAAAAATAAAACATTCGTTTCTATTTTTTGCGGCGCAAACATGAATTTTGATAGATTAAGACATGTGTCGGAGAGATCAGAATTAGGTGAATTAAATGAAATGTTAATTGGCGTAACAATTCCTGAAAAACCAGGAAGTTTTAAAAAGTTCTGCTCCTTGATTGGCAAGAGATCAATTACAGAGTTTAATTATAGATATTCTGATAATAAAATTGCACATGTTTTTGCTGGCATAAAACTATTAAATGGGCTAGATGATAAAAAAAGCGTATTAAAAATTTTGAAATCTAATGATTATAAAGTTATTGACTTTACTGATAACGAGATGGCTAAAATTCATATACGGTATATGGTTGGAGGCTCATCACACTCGTCACACCCTGAGTATATTTTTAGATTTATTTTTCCGGAAAAACCAGGTGAATTATTAAATTTCCTTAATTCTATTGGCAGTGAGTGGAATATAAGTTTATTTCACTATCGAAATCATGGCGCTGATTTTGGAAGAGTATTAATTGGGTTTCAAGCAAAAAATTCTGATAGGAAAAGGCTACTGAGACATTTAAATGGCCTTCATTATGAGTTTTTTGAAGAAACATATAATAAAGCCTACAATTTGTTTTTAAGCTAAAAAAAGGCCCTGTAAAGGGCCTTTAGTATAGTTTAATTATTATCTTCTTCTTCTAGTCTTGCGTTTAGCTTTTTTTCTAGCAGTCTTCTTCTTTTTCTTCGCTACTTTTCTT
>CAJWJQ010000015.1:0-24765 GCA_913041905.1 uncultured Gammaproteobacteria bacterium | reverse complement strand
AGCTGAAGAACCAGCTAAAGAAGAAGTAAAAGCTGAAGAACCAGCTAAAGAAGAAGTAAAAGCTGAAGAACCAGCTAAAGAAGAAGTAAAAGCTGAAGAACCAGCTACACCTGAAGCACCAGCTGAAGAAACAAAAAGCAAAGAAAAGTAAACAAAAATGTCACTTAGTGATTACATTGTTGTCGGCAAAATAATTGCAACACATGGTATTAAGGGCTGGTTAACTATTAAATCATTTACAAGCAATCCCAAGGATATATTTAGTTATAACTTAGAAATTAATATAAATAATAAAATTACAAGTATTAATATTGATGATTATAATTTTATGCCAAAAAAAATCACGATGAAATTAAAAGAGTTAAGCCGCATAGAGGATGCAGAAGATTATATTACTAAAGATATTTTAGTACATAAAAACAACCTACCTAAAACTACAGAGGGAGAATATTATTGGTATCAACTAATAAACTGTGCAGTCCATACTCATGAGCATGTTAAAATAGGGTTAGTTAAATCCTTATTGAGAAGTGGGGAGACTGATATTTTAATTATTTGGAATGATGACTTAAAAAAAGAAATATTTATACCCCTCATAAAAGAATATTTAATTAAAGTTAACCTAGAAGACAATTTAATAATAGTGAAGTGGAATGAAACATTTTAATATAGTTACAATTTTTCCTGATTTAATAGAATCTTTTGCTAAAACTGGGTTTATAAAAAGAGCTTCTATAAAAAAATTAATAACTATTAACAATATGAACTTAAGAGATTATTCGGAAGATAAAAACTTAAAAGTTGATGATAAAGCATACGGAGGTGGACCAGGAATGGTATTACAATATCAACCTGTACAAAAAGCTATATCAAGCCTTAGAAACAAAGGGCGTGTTTTATACTTATCCCCGCAAGGAAAAGTTTTAACACAATCTAAATTGCATGAATTATCTAACTATGATGATCTAACTCTTCTTTGTGGAAGATACGAAGGTATAGATGAGCGTATTTTTGATAATTTGATAGATGAAGAAATATCTATAGGAAACTACGTAATTTCTGGTGGAGAGATTCCAGCAATGGTTTTATTAGAAGGAATTACAAGACTTCTCCCAGGAGCGGTTGATGACTCAGAATCTATAAAACGTGATTCTTTCCAAAATGGTTTGTTAGATTACCCGCATTACACAAGACCAGATATAATTGATGGAAAGAAAACCCCAGAAGTATTAATTAGTGGCAATCACCAAGAAATAGAAAAATGGAGAAAAAAGAATTCTCTTGGAGCAACGTGGGAAAAGAGACGAGAGTTATTAAAAAACGTGAAACTTTCAGAAGAAGATGATAAACTCCTGAAAGAATATATAGCAGAGCACGAAGGTAATGAGAACTAACAAAATTATTGATAAAATAAATTCTGATCAACTTAAAAAATATCCAAAATTTTCAAGTGGAGATACCGTTGAAGTATCTGTCAGAGTTAAAGAAGGAAAGCGAGAAAGGTTACAACAATACGAAGGGGTAGTTATTGCCGTTAAGAATCGTGGAATTAGCTCATCTTTTACCGTAAGAAAAATATCTTATGGAGAAGGAGTTGAAAGAGTATTTCAGCTGCATAGCAAGATAATTGCAGACATTAAAGTTAAAAGAAGAGGCGATGTAAGGAGAGCTAAACTTTATTATTTAAGAGAAAGATCTGGTAAGTCTGCTAGAATAAAGGAAAAGCTAAGTAAATAATACTCTTTACCTTGAACACCGTATATATAGCATTAGGTAGCAATCAAAATAACCCAGTTTATCATGTTGAAAAAGGCATAAGGCAGATTAACCATCTTCCTCAAACAAAAGTTTTAAAAAAATCATCATTGTATACAACTAAACCAATTGGCCCACAAAACCAACCTGATTTTATTAATGCAGTGATAAAAGTGTCAACAAATAATAATCCAATTGAATTATTAGGTATACTACAAGAAATAGAACAACAACATAATAGGAAAAGAGTAAAGAGATGGGGCCCAAGGACATTAGATTTAGACATACTAATATTTAATGAATTAGAAATTAATGAAGATAGGTTAACGATACCTCATCCAGAAATGGTAAAAAGAGATTTTGTATTAATTCCTTTATTAGAAATAACACATTATGATTTTTTTATACCTAAGTATGGAAAAATAAAAAGATTTCTTTAAAAAATATATGTATAAAAATAAAAAATTTATAGTTGTCGAAGGCCCAATTGGAGTGGGAAAAACCACTCTTGCAAAAAAACTTGCTAACAGTCTAGATAGCGAGATATTGTTAGAAAATTTTTTAGACAACCCTTTTTTAAAATTATTCTACAATGATATTGAGCGTTATGCATTGCCCACGCAATTATATTTCCTACTTCAAAGATCTAATGATTTTTCTAAAGAAAAAACCGATACAATTAATAAAAAAAATATAATTTCAGATTTTTTTATAAATAAGGATAAATTATTTGCAAAAGCAATCCTATCTAATAAAGAATATAATTTGTATCTTGATATTTATAAAGCACTTAAACTTGCGATACCTAACCCTGATTTAGTTATCTATTTACAAGCTGATTGTAATACTTTAATGAATAGAATAAGGAAAAGAGGGAATAATTTTGAAAATAACCTTACTGAAGATTATCTAAAAAATATCATAGCTGCCTATACAAAATATTTTTATTCATATGAAGGCTCCCCTTTGTTAATAATTAATACTTCTAGTGTAGATATTAATAAAGAGAGCGATTACTCTATTTTACTTCAAGAGATAAAAAAGGAATCAAAAGGGAAGAGTTTTTTTAACCCATCAACCATAAATTTATAGCTCCTATTATGATAAAGACATCATTAAAAAAAATAAATTCATTAAAAAAAAATAACAAAGGAATATCGTCTTTAACAGCATATGATGCTAGCTTTGCAAAAGTTATCGATGACTGTGGTATAGACATAATACTTGTTGGCGATTCTTTAGGAGAAGTTATACAGGGCAATAAGAACACACACTCTGTAACATTAGATGAAATAGTTTATCATACAAAAATTGTATCCAAAGGAATAACCAGAGCATATTTAATTTCTGACATGCCTAGACATACATATCAAAAACCTAAACAGGCTATTAAAAATTCAAAATTATTAATAAAAGAGTCAGGAGCAGATATGGTAAAAATTGAATGTAATAATAAAAATTTTAATATTATTAAGTCTCTTGCAGAACAAAAAATATCTGTTTGCGGCCATATAGGCTTAACCCCTCAGTTTATATCAAGAAAAAACCAATTCAGAAAATTTGGAGTAAAACAAGCAGAGCATGATATGTTGGTAGAGCAAGCAGTACTCATTGAAAAAGCAGGAGCTAAGATATTAATTGTAGAGTGTATATCTGAGAAAACAGCATCTGAAATTTCTTCAAGACTTAAAATACCAGTTATAGGGATAGGGTCTGGCAAATTTTGTGATGGACAAATATTAGTTTTATATGATTTACTTGGCATAAGCTTTAATGGCATTCCTAAATTCTTTAATAAGGACTATCTAAAAATTAATAATTTTAAAGATAGAATTAAAAAATTTATCAAAGATTCTAGAAATAAATAATTTTAAACATGGAAATCATAACATCAAAAAAAGAGATTGCACATTATACTAAATTTTTAAAAAGCTCTAATAAAAAAATATCTTTAATACCTACAATGGGAAACTTACATGACGGGCATTTGAGCCTAATTAAATCATCAGAAGGCTATGAATCTATTAAAATTGCCTCTTTATTTGTTAACCCACTTCAATTCAATAGCAAAGAAGATTTTAAAAATTATCCTTCAACAATCGATAACGATATAAAAATATTACAAAAAAACCATATAGATTGTTTATTTATGCCCGACAAAAATGATATTTTACCTAAAGATTTTGAAAATATAAAACTACCATGGGGCTTTAATAATTTACTTTGTGGAAAATATAGGCCAGGACATTTTGAAGGAGTCTATATAATAGTGAAGCAACTCATAGACGCTATTAATCCAGATTATATGTTTTTTGGCGAAAAAGATTACCAGCAATTACTTTTAATTAAATATATTCATCAAGAATTTTATAAAAAAACAAATAAATTATTGATTGTTTCATGTCCAACTATTAGAGATGACAATGGATTAGCATTAAGTTCTAGAAATAATTTACTTAATGATAAACAAAAAGCGTTGGTTTCTAAAAAAATATTAGATATTAGAGAAAATCTGATAGATTTAAAAACCTCATTAAATACTGATGATTTTTCAATAGAGTATATTGAAGAATTGAACCTTTCTAACCTGCATTCTCAGCATGGCTTATTGGGTATAGAAAAAAAACTAAACAATAAGAAAAGAATATTTTTGGCAATTTATGTAGGTAAAGTACGATTAATAGACAATTTTGAAATACAATAGTAATATACCGTATGGCTAGAGTATTTTTAAATTCTAAAATTCATAAAGCAACAGTCACTGGTTCTGAAATAGATTATGAGGGATCATGCGAGATAGATGTTTCTTTGATGAAAGCTGTTGGAATAAGACCCTATGAGAAAATTGATATTTATAATTTAACGAATGGAGAAAGGTTCAGTACATATGTTATTGAGGGAAAGCCTGAAACCGGGGTTATATGTGTAAATGGAGCAGCGTGTCATAAGGTTAATGTAAATGACAAAATAATAATATGTACGTATATAAATCTTGAGAAGTCTGAATATTTAAACCATAGACCGAAAGTTATTTATGTGGATAATCATAATAAAATTATTGAAAAAGATTCACATAAAAAGATAAGTATTGCATGATGGTAATATAATTATGTCAGTATTAATAAATATTAATGATATAGGTGGTAGCATAACAAAAGAAGATGATCGTTATGTTGTAAAGGATAATACTATTTTAAAAAACCTTGTTGTTAGTAGCACAGACCTTAAACCCTTAAAAAGCACTTCTGGACATGACCACAAAGGACAAGAGGAAGTATATTTTTTTATAAGAGGAAATGGAAAAATGGAATTAAATGATAAGAAAATAGAAGTTAAAGAAGGAGATTCTGTTTTAATACAAGATGGTGTCTTTCACAGAGTCCATGCTGGACCAGAAGGATGTTATTTTGTTTGTGTTTTTTACGGCAAAAGATCCCACTAATAAAGTATCTTGCTTATTGCATCTATTTTTTCTATTAATAACTTTTTATCAGAACATGTAATAGTTATATGCCCAAGCTTTCTATTAGGCCTTTCTGATTTGCCATAATTAAATATATTTGAAACACCAATTTTTTCTATTTTATTTATATCCGGCATTTTAGAAATTATATTTACCATACCTGAATATTTAGGAGTTTTAATTTCTTTTAAAGGTAAATTGCTTATGGCTAAAATATGAGACTCAAATTGACTTATATTTGAACCTGATATTGTCCAATGTCCAGAATTATGAACTCTCGGAGCCATTTCATTAGCTATTAATCTATTATTTTTATCAATAAAAAATTCAATAACCAAAACACCAACATAATCCATTAAACTTGTTATTTTTTTGTGTATGACCTCTGCTTCTTTTTGTAGCGTATGATTTTCAAAAGGAGCTATACTCGTATTTAAAATTCCATGTTTATGGGAATTCTCTACAAGAGGATAGAAAAATGTTTCACCAGCTATATTCCTAACACCAATAATTGATACTTCTGTAATAAAATTAACTTTATTCTCTATTATTGATTCCACCCCTCCTGTTTTATTCCAGATATCTTTAGCATTCTGATTACCTACAACTATTTGATTCTTACCGTCATAACCTAATTTTCTAGATTTTAATATTGAATCACCTCCAAATTTTTTTATAGCTTCTTCCAAATCTTTTTCCGACCCTATAGATTTAAATTTTGTTGTTGGAATATTGTTTTGCAAAAATAGATTTTTTTCGCTTAATCTATCTTGGCAAATTTCAATCGATTTCGAATTAGGATAAACTGACATATGTTTTTCTAAATATTGAAGAGCATGGCTAGGAACATTTTCAAAATCTATTGTAACAACATCGCAATTTTTAATTAGTAAATTAAGAGACTCAATATCATCATATTCAGATTTTATGCATTCTGCATATTTTGAAGCCGGTGGTTTTTCAGATGGGTCAACTACTAGAAAATCTATATTGTGCTTATTTAATGACATTTTAATCATCATCATTGCCAATTGACCGCCGCCAAGTATACCTATACGCATTGCTATTTTTGTGGATTTCCGTTTTTTAAAACGTCTTTAGTTTGTTTTTGACGATATTTTAGTAAATTACTTTTTATCTCATCATGTTTTATTCCCAATATCCCTGCAGCCAAGAGTGCAGAATTTATTGCCCCACTTATACCTATAGCAACTGTTGCTACCGGGATGCCTTTTGGCATCTGATTAATAGATAAAAGAGAGTCTAAACCTTCAAGGTTTTTAGATTTAATTGGCACTCCTATAACGGGAAGATGAGTTAATGAAGCTGCCATTCCTGGCAAATGTGCTGCACCGCCTGCGCCTGCAATTATTACCTCAACCCCTCTAGATTCAGCTGATTTAGCATAATCAAATAACAAATCAGGAGTTCTATGAGCAGACACAACCTTACATTCATAGCTGATCTTAAGTTTTTCAAGTATTAAGGCGGTATTTTTCATTGTAGGCCAGTCTGATTTTGACCCCATGATGATTGAAACAAGATTATTCGATTTCTTCATAAAGAGATTGTATCAGTATATCCTTTGTTCACAATAGTTATTATCTTTTATTGGTCAAATACCGCTATGTTTTATATAATTTATAAAAGCATAATGGATTAATTAACCTGGAAAAGAAAATGATAATAGTTACTGGTGGAGCTGGTTTCATTGGAAGCAACCTAGTTCACAAATTAAACCTAGATAATATAAATGATATTCTGATAGTTGAAGAGCGCAATACTTATACAAAAAAATTCGAAAACTTAAAAGACTTAAAATATCTAGATTGTGTTGATAAAAATTCATTTATTAAAGAAATAAAAAAATTATCTAAAAATTATATTAATAAAATAGATTGTATTTTCCATCTCGGAGCATGCTCTAAAACAACTGAACCTGATAGAGAATATATTATGAATACAAATTTTGAATTTTCAAAAAATTTACTTGAGTTTTCTAGTAATAATAAAATACCATTAATATACGCATCATCAGCTTCTGTATATGGTAATGGCACAAAATTTAAAGAGGATTCGAACAATGAATCATTTTTAAATCATTACGCTGAGTCCAAATTATTATTTGATACATTTTATCGAGAAAATGAATCTAAAATATCATCCCAGGTTGTTGGTTTAAGATATTTTAATGTATTTGGACCAAGAGAACATCATAAAGAAGGGATGTCTAGCGTTGTATTTCATTTTTATAATCAAATGAAAAATGATGGTGAAATAAAACTTTTTAAAGGCAGCCATGGATATAATGATGGAGAACAGAGGAGAGATTTTATTTGTGTTGAAGATACTATTAAAGTAAAAAGATGGTTTCAAAAACATAAAAATATCTCTGGTATTTATAACGTTGGGACTGGTATGAGTAGAACATTTAACGACATAGCCAATTGTGTTTTAGCTTATTTTGGGAAAGGAAAAATAACATATATTGATTTCCCAGATAATTTGATTAACCAATACCAATCTTTTACAGAGGCAGACATGACATACTTGAAGTCCAAAGGTTTTGATGAAAAATTTACTACATTAGAAAAAGGCGTAAAAGACTATTTAGACTGGTTATCTAAAAATACATGAATCAAAATAAAAAATTTCTGTTAATAATGCCAGCATGGATTGGAGACGTAATAATGTCACAGTCTTTAATTATAAAATTAAAATCATATTATCCAAACAGCATTATAGATGTAATTATAAGACCGGATATAGAAAAACTAGTTAATCTTATGCCGCAAATAAATAGCACATACATACTAGATGTAAATCATGGAAAATTTGGTTTGTTTGAAAGAATTAGTTTAGCAAATAAACTAAAAAATAATAAATATACAACATCTTTTATTTTACAAAATAGTTTTAAATCTTCGCTTATACCATGGTTAGCAAATATACCCGAGAGAATAGGATATCTAACCGAATTTAGATATTTTTTAATTAACAAAGGTTTTAAATATACTAAATTTGAAAGAACAATGGTGGAAAGATATTTATATTTAATAAATGAAAAATATAATATAAATATAAAGCCTCAATTAAAAATTAATAATTCCATCAGAAATAAAATTTTAACAAAATATAATATAGATCATACAAAAAAAAATATTATGTTATGCCCAGATGCTGAGTATGGAAATGCAAAAAAATGGCCATTAGATTACTGGATAGATTTAGCAAACTCATATGATGCCTCTGTGTATAATATTATTTTTTTAGGAAAGGACGACTCTATTAACAATGATATTAAAAATAAATGTGCATCTGACTCTATTATTTCTTTAATTGGCAGCACCTCATTAATTGAAGTAATATATTTATTGTCTATTGCCGACCTTGTTATTTCAAATGATTCTGGACTCATGCACATAGCTGGTGCAGTGAATTGTAAGATAATTGCCCTGTATGGGTCTTCATCACCATTCTATACACCGCCATTAATTAACAATAATAGTGGAGAAGTAATATATAAAAATTTAGATTGCAGCCCATGTTTTAAAAGAGTATGCCCATTGAAACACCTAAATTGTCTCAAAAAAATATCTACAGAAGAAGTATTTAAGGCGTCATTAGATTATATCTTGTGAGCCTATAAACTTCTGAATATCTAGAAGACTTTTTTTCATATCAATCATTATATGCTTTCTAGATTTATTTAAATCAGTAAAACTCAATCTTTTATTGAAGCTATTAATAGTCTCCCATCGTAAACTTGTTGATGACTTCTTGTTTGGATAAAAAGCAATCGTTTTTTTATTTAAAGCACCAGCAACATGTAGAGGACCAGTAGATCCAGATATAAAAACATCCGAAACATTAATATTATGAATCATTTTTGATAAATCATTTGTTGGTTGTATTATATTTACTGAAACATCATTTCTAATTTTTTCTTCAAGATCTTTTGCAACATTTCTATCTTTATGTGATGAGTGTATTAAAAAATTATAGTCATCAAACTTTCTTAAACCTCTACACAAATCAGCGTACGTGTCTAGAGAAAGACCTTTTGACGAACCACCAGTACTTGGATGTAGAAAAATTATTTTTCTATCTCCTTTTAATTTATATTTTTCAATAAATTCTTTTTTATATAATAAAGATTGTTCATAATCAAGCGTTAGAAAAGGAGCGTCATCAGCATCTTCAATATCTTTTAGATTTAATATTTCAAATAATTCGTCAACTAAATCTAAATTATATTCAAATTCAGGTTTTAGAGATTTAGATCTTTTTTGCAAAACTTTATGATTATAAAAGAATTGAGCAATTTTTGTTTTTGGTGCAATTCTTATAGGTATGTTAATAGATTTTAGTACGTAACCTATTTTAAGAGTAGAAAAAAAAGTGATTGATGCTGTAAAATTATAATTTCTTAATTTATTTTTTAATACATTAATCTTATCATCGATTATAATATCATCTATATATGGGCAATATTCAGCTAACCTAATTACTTCCTTAGAAATGATACAGACTATCTTGCAGTCTAATATATTTTTTTTAAGCCATGCCAATGCAGGCCATATTAATATAAAATCTCCAATCTTATCATTTCTGATTACAAGGAATTCTTTATATGTTTTAGACATGATTTATTTTAATTGAGATTTAAAATAATTTATAGTTTCTTTTAAACCATCTTCCAATTTAATGTTTGGCTCCCAATCAAGCAACTCTTTGGCCTTAGAGATATCTGGTTTTCGTCTGATTGGGTCGTCAGTAGGTAATTCTTTATTTATAATTTTAGATTTAGAATTAGTTAATTTTATTATAATTTTTGCCAATTCTATTATTTTAAATTCAACAGGGTTACCAAGGTTAATAGGTCCAATAGTATTTTTGTCTGACTCCATTATTTTTAGCATGCCATTTATTAGGTCATCAATATAACAAAACGATCTTGTTTGATTGCCATTTCCATAAACGGTTATATCGCTATTAGATAGTGCTTGCATTATAAAATTACTAACCACTCTTCCATCATTCGGGTGCATATTAGGTCCGTAGGTATTGAATATTCTAACTACCTTTATATCTAAATTATGTTGACGATAGTAATCAAAAAATAATGTTTCTGCACATCTTTTACCTTCATCATAGCAACTTCTAGGGCCTATAGGGTTTACATTGCCCCAGTAATCTTCAACCTGGGGATGAATATTTGGGTCACCATAAACTTCAGATGTAGATGCTTGTAAAATCCTAGCATTTATTCTTTTTGCAAGACCTAGCATATTAATTGCGCCATGCACAGTTGTCTTAGTTGTTTGTACTGGATCATGCTGATAGTGAATTGGTGACGCAGGACAGGCTAAATTATAAATTTTATCTACTTCAACATATAATGGAAAACACACATCATGTCTTACTGCTTCAAAAAATGGATTTTTGAATAATTCACTGATATTTTGTTTTGTGCCTGTAAAATAATTATCTACGCAAAGCACATCATTTCCATCATCTAAAAGTTTTTTACATAAGTGAGACCCGATGAATCCAGCTCCCCCAGTAACTAAAATTTTATTCATAAGCTTATAAAGATTATACCATACCTTAATCTGAGCTTCTTTGCTATAATATATTATCATTTATGAACAAGATTTTAGCAATATGTACATCACCTGACAAAGGAGGCTTGGAGCTTTATTTTGTCAAGCTAGTTAACCATTACAACGTTAAATACAGAAACATAACAGCTGTATGTAGAAATAATTCCAGTATTACTGAATTAATTAACTCCAACGTATTTAATATAAATAAAATAAACTTTATAAATATTATTTATCTTGCTAATAAGATTGCAAAATATATTAATAAAGAACAGATAAATATAATACATGTTAGCTGGACAAAAGATTTGCTATTTGCTGTTTTAATAAAGCTTCTTTGCAAGCCTAAGATTAGAATAATTTATTATAGACAAATGAAGTTAACTAGAAACAAGAAAGATATTTATCATAAGTTTATCTATAACAATATTGACGTGATTATTGTTATTACAAGAAATTTACTATCAGAATGTGTAAGATATCTGCCAGTGAAAAAAAATAAAATTATCGAACTACCTTATGGAATCTCACAGCTAGAAACTAATAAACGTATCACTAAAGAAGAGATATTTAAAAAACTAAACCTAGATTTATCTATATTCACTATTGGGGTTTTCTCAAGAATAGAAGAACAAAAAGGCCAACATTTAGTAATTGAAGCCATAAATCTTCTTCATGAAAGCAAAATACAATTATTAATTGTCGGACATTCTATGGATGCCAATTATGAGAACCATTTAAAACATTTGATTGATCAGTATGATTTAAAAAATAGAATAAAGTTTGTACCTTTCGTTAACAAGCCTATGGAAATTATGGGATTATTAGATTTGATAATATTGCCAACTTTTGAAGAAACATTTGGACTAGTAGTTGCCGAAGCTATGTTAATGGAAATACCTGTAATTGGTAGTAATAAAGGAGGGGTTCCAGAAATTATTCAAGACAATAAGACTGGTTTATTATTTGAAAGTAAAAATTTTCACTCTTTAAAAGATAAAATATCATTGATGATAAAATCCAAAGATTTAAGGGTGAACTTAGCAAATAATGGTAAAATATTTGCAAATAGAGAGTATGATTATCAGAAACATTTTTCTAATTTGGATAAAATTATGGATAATAAACTATGAATAAAATAAGTGGCACAATCATTACATTAAATAATGAGCATGTGATAAAAGATTGCATAATATCTCTAAAGGAAATATGCAATGAAATTATAGTTCTTGATTCTCTTAGCACTGATAAAACAACTGAAATTGCCAAAGAATTAGGAGCAAAAGTTTATCTTCAAGAATTTTTAGGAGATGGTCCACAGAAGAAATTAGCCTCATCATATGCGACAAATAATTGGGTTTTTAGTTTGGACGCAGATGAGAGACTTGAGAAAGATTTAATTAAACATATTCAATTAATTAAATTAGATTCTGAAAAACATCATGCTTATTCAATTAGAAGAAGAAATTTTTGTGGTAAGCGTTGGATTAAAGCAGCAAGTTTTTATCCCGACAAAGTAATACGACTATATAATAAAACAAAAGTAAATTACAACATGAGCACATCCCACGCCTCTGTTATAAGCGCATGCAAAGATATAGATCTTCATATTACACATTATACATATGATTCTTATACGGATTGGATAGATAAGATTAATTTTTATAGCACACAAAGTGCTAAAACAATGCACATCAAAGGAATTAAAAAATCAAATATACGACCAATCACTCATTCATTATTTGCTTTTTTTAAAAAATTAATTATAAAAGGCGGTATTTTTCAAGGAATAGATGGTTTTACTGTTGCTCTTACCACTATGTTCAATACATATATGAAATATATAAAATTAAATGAGCTGCATGATAATAATATTGACCCAAAAAAACATTTCCCAAAATCTAAATAGTTAATAGATCATTAGGGTAATCAATATCTTTTATTTTTTTTACCTCACCCAAAGATAACGACAAACTTTTAATATTTTTAATTATATTTTTATAAAATAAAGCCTCACCTTTAATGATATGTTTATATCGTCCATTGAATCCTAACAAATAAAAACCCCCATCTTTTGATGGACCTATAACATAATCATTTGACTTAAGGATATTTAATGCATCATTAATAATAGTATAATTAAGAGTTGGTAAATCTGAGCCCACTAATAATGTTTTTTTTGTTAAACTTGATTGTTCTTTAAGACAATGTTTCATTCTCTCAGAAAGGTTGATCCCGTATTGTTTTTTTAAATATATATCATGCTTATTTTTTAACTTTTTGAAAAATATATGATTATAATTTGGATAGACCCACAAATACACTTTAATATTTTTTGATAATTTATTAGTTTCTTGAAGTATGTTTTCAATCATAATTTTAGATATAAATCTTCTTTCATCTAAATTTAAAACTTCATTCATTCTAGTTTTGGGATTTCCAGTGAATGGGCATTTTGTAAAAATATTTAAAGAAATCGTCATGGCTCAGTAATTGTCTTTTAAAAATCTAGTATCTGCCCCAAAGAAATATAAAATCCTGTATATCCTCATTTTTATAATAGTTCTTATAAAACCATCCGATTCCCATTTCCTTGAAGAAGAAGTAACTATATTGTTTATTATTTTAGGATTGCATACCTTATTAAGAGATGAACATATCCCTATATCTTCCATAAGTCTAATATTTGGGAAACCACCAACTTTATAAAAAATATCTTTGCTCATAAACAAGCATTGATCACCAGTACCATACTTAAATAATATAGATCGTAAATTAATAAAAAATTCTAAAAACCTATATTTTTTTTTATTATTATCAAATTTAATTTTAAAAAACCCCCAGGTTATTTTTTTATTTTGTAAAATTATGTTTTCTACGTCTTTGAGATTTATTTTGGTATCTGCATGCAGAAATAATAATAAGTTATTCTTGCATACAGATACCCCAATATTTTGTTGCATGGATCTATCTGATTGGGATATGAGAATTTTATCAACATATGGTTTAGCTATCTCTATGCTTGAATCAGAGCTATTTCCATCTACCAAAATAATTTCACAGGTTTTATTTTTTCGTAATTTTTGCAACGGTAATAATGTTTTCAAAATTAATTTAGATTCATTTTTTGTGGGAATTATAATAGATAACATTTTTTATAATAAACTACCTCCACAACTGCTACCTGACCCTGCTGTGCAGCCATAGCAGTGATCAGCAGTATTTATTTTTTGGTCAATTTTAATATTGGCAATATCATTTATGTGTTTTTTACTGTTTACACTCATATTTAAATTTAGCATCTGATTAAAATCACAATCATAAACGAATCCTAAGTAATCAATGCTAATTAAAGATCTACACATAAGCGTTTTAAGCGTCTTTTCTTCGAATGAATTTTTTAGAAGGTTCATATACGTTGAAAAATATTTTTTAGTAATAAGAGTGCTTCCAAATCTTGCAATAGGCATATTTGTAATTGTATATAAATTATTGAATATTATATTGTATCTATCTTTTAAATTTTTTTTATATTGATTTTCTAAAATTTGTTGATTTGGAGGAAGGTTAAATTCTTGTGGGTTATAAACTAAATTAATCTGCAAATTAGAGTTAGAACCATAACCAATTGAATTTAACATTTTTAGTGCTTGCAAACTCTTTTCAAATACATTTTCACCTCTTTGTGAATTTACATTTTTCTTTTCATAACATGGTAGAGAGGCTATTATCTCTACTTCATATTTTTTAAGAAAATTTGCTAGACCAGTTTTATTTTTTTCTAATAATACAGTAAGGTTACACCTATCGATTACGTGACAATTAATTTTTTTAACTTTTTCTACAATATATTCAAAATTTTCATTTAATTCTGGAGCTCCACCAGTAAGATCTACTACTTTTATTTCAAATTTTTCTATAAATTTGATGACGTCATTTATTGTATTAAGATCCATCTGCTCTTTTCGTTTTGGGCCAGCATTCACATGACAGTGTAGACATGACTGATTACACTTATAACCAAGGTTGATTTGTATTGTATTTAATTTATCCCTAAAAACATCAGGGAAATCACTTTTTTTTAACAATGGGTAAACATTATGCATTAATTTCTCTCGAGTGATATAATATTAATACTACCATGGATAAAGATTTTATTAACATAGTTAAACCTATGCTCCCCAAAGTAGATTATTGCTCTATACGATTTGTTAATAAGTATAACAACATTATTAATGCCACCAGGAATGTATTGGAACCTGTAGTCATTTCAGAAGATGAAGGAGTAATGGTTACAGTATTTCATAATGGAGGATCTGGATATGGAGCAACCAGTAATTTAACAAAAGAAGGTATACAACAAGCAATTAATTCTGCCATTGATTGGGCAGAGTTCTCAAAAGGAAAGCTAACCTATTTTCCACGCCTATCTGAAATGAAAACTCAATCAGGTAATTATTTTACTACTGAAGACAAGCCATGGTCTCAAGTTTCCATGAAAGACAAAGCTGACTTTCTCATGGTGATCAATAGAGCTTTACGATCAAAGTCTAATATTACGAATTGGGGCGCTGGAATCAGGCACAACAGTATAGAGACTTTATTTTTAGATACTAATGATTCTAATATTCATCAGAAAATTTCATATATTTTACCCCAAATGATCGTTTCTGCAGAACATAAAAAAGAAACTCAAACCAGAACTTTTGGTGGGCATGCGCATGCAAGACAAATTGGATATGATATTTTTGATGATATTAACATGATAGAAAAAGCTAAGCAGTTATCAGAAGAAGCGGCAGAATTATCTAAATCACCAAACTGTGAAAATAAAATAACGCAGGCAGTTATTGCACCTGATCAAATGATTTTACAAGTACATGAGTCTATTGGACATCCATTAGAATTAGATAGAATTTTAGGTGATGAAAGAAATTATGCAGGGTCAAGTTTTGTAACACCAGATATGTTTGGAAATTATACATATGGCTCAAAATGTTTAAATGTAACCTTTAATCCAACAATGCAATCTCAATTAGCTTCCTGTAAGTTTGATGATGATGGTACAAATGCAGAGAAACAATATTTAATAAAAGATGGTGTTTTACTTCGTCCTATAGGAGGCTTATTTTCAAGCCAAAGAACCAATCTTGATTATGTTGCATGCTCTAGAGCATCTAGTTGGAATAGACCTCCTATTGATAGAATGGGAAATATTAATTTGGAACCAGGTGAAAATACTTTTGATCAAATTATATCATCAGTTGATGATGGAATATTTCTTGAAACTAATAACTCTTGGTCAATTGATGATAAGCGTAATAAATTTCAATTTGGTTGCGAAAGAGGGACTTTAATTAAAAATGGAAAGTTAACGAACGTTGTAAAAAATCCAAATTACAGAGGCATTACAGAAAATTTTTGGAAAAATTTATCAAAAGTTGGGGATATGGACACTCATAAAATACTAGGTACTTCAAATTGTGGGAAAGGGGAACCAAATCAAACTATTTTTGTTGGGCATGCTACTCCCACATGTTTATTCAATAATGTAGATGTATTTGGTGGTGTATAGTGAAAGATTATTTTCAACAGATATCGAAATTTTTATTTAATCAACTCAATAGTTCAGAAATATTAATATTAAATTTTGATGCAGAGAAAACTGATTTTGTAAGATTTAATAAAGGAAAGATAAGACAAGCAGGGAATGTTAATCAAATTAATTTAATTATTAATTTAATTTTTAAAGGTAAAACTTTAAGAACATCTATTAGACTTAGCACAAATTTTAATAAAGACAGCAAGCCTCTTGCTAATATTTTAAATTTTCTTAGAAGAGAGATTGTTGAATTACCAAACGACCCTTATTTAATGTATGAAAAAGACCAAAATTTTACAAATCAAGTTATGCAGAATAATAATATAGACACTCATTTAATTACTGACACGATAATAAATAAATTTAAATTACTTGATATGGTAGGAGTTCTCTCGTCTGGAAATATAATTAAAGGTTTTTCAAATTCATTAGGGCAAATAAATTGGCATGAAAGTGAATCTTTTAATTTTGATTGGTCTGTTTATAGCAAGAATGGAAAAGCAATAAAACAAAATTATTCTGACCAAAAATGGAACCAGAATATATTTGATAGACTATTCTTGGAGTGTACACAAAAATTAAACGTAATAGATTATCAAGAACAAAAAATCATGCCAGGAGAATATAAGGTCTATCTATCTCCATCTGCGATGAATGAAATTATTGACATGATGTCATGGGGTGGCTTTAGCTATAAAGCCAATAAAATAGGATCTAGCCCCCTCCATCTTATGAGTAAAGGTAAAAAAGAATTGAACAAAATAGTTTCATTTTCAGAAAATTTGACAAATGGAATATCTCCTAAATTTCATTCTGACGGCTTTATCAAGCCTGAAAAAACAAACCTTATAGTAAATGGAAAATATAATAACTCTCTAGTATCCCCTCGGTCTTCTTTGGAATATTCTGTAAAACATAATGCAGCAGAATATTATGAATCCCCTGTCTCTATTGAACTAGAACCAGGAGATATTAAAACAGAAGAAATTTTAACTTCTTTAAATGATGGAATATACCTAAACAACCTTTGGTATTTAAACTTTTCTGATCGTAATAATGGAAGAATAACTGGACTAACTAGATTTGGTTGTTTTAAAGTTGCAAATGGTGAATACGTAGGACCAATAAATACTATGAGATTTGACGAGACAGTATATAATATTCTCGGAGAAAAACTTATAGGATTGACAGATAAACAACAACTTCTCATGGATTCTAGCACTTATGAAGAGAGGTCAACATATAATTCAACAATTCCAGGAGCATTAGTCGATAGTTTTAAAATGACTTTATAATAATTATGATAAGAACAAGATTTGCCCCTAGTCCAACTGGATGGCTCCATATAGGTGGAGTTAGAACAGCTCTGTTTTCTTGGTTATTTGCTAAAAGCCAAGATGGAGAATTTATTATAAGGATAGATGATACTGACACATCAAGAAGCACAAAAGAATTTTGTGATTCTATTATATCTTCGCTTGATATACTTGGCATTAACTCTGATAAAGATTTAATTTATCAATCAGAAAGATTTGAAATTTATATCGATAAAATAGAATCTTTGCTACAGAAGGATTTAGCTTATTATGATCAAATAAAAGTCAATGAAAAAACAAAGGATACTAATTTAGATGTTCAATATAAAAATAGACTAAACAAAGATGGTCACGTGATACGTTTTAAAAACCAAAGAGACAAAACAATAGAGATAGAAGATTTAGTTCATGGAAAAATTATTTTTGAACCCAAAACATTTCATGATGTTGTAATTTTACGTTCAAATGGTGTTCCCACATATAATCTAACTTCTGTTGTTGATGATATAGATTTTGGCATTACGCACATAATACGTGGCGATGACCATTTGAGTAATGCTGCTGTACAAAAAAATATTTTTGATGCCTTAGATGAGGAGACTCCTTTTTTTGGACACCTTCCAATGATACATGGCACAGATGGCAAAAGATTGTCAAAACGTCATGGGGCTGTGGATATTAATAGTTTTTTACAAGATGGATATTTAAAAGAAGCATTAATAAATTATCTAGCTAAAACAGGATGGTCTCATGGAGATCAAGAATTTTTTTCTATGAATGAACTAGTCAAACTCTTCACTATTGAAAGAGTTACTAAATCTTCGGCTATCTTTGACTATGATAAATTAAATTGGCTAAATCAACATTATATTAAAACCAAGAAAATATCAGAAATAGCAAATATGATTATGCCATATCTTAATCAACTAAAAATTGAAGTCGACGACCATACTTATCTTGAAAATATTTTAAGCCTAGGAATTGAAAGAGACTACAATCTAAAAAATATAGCTAATAGTTTAACTTATTATTTTGTAGATGAGATTGATTATAACAGTGATGATTATAAAAAATTAAATGTGGAAAACTCTAAACTTATACTTGAAAAAATAATTATAAAATTTGAGTCAATTGACTTTTTAGATCAATCTATAATAAGTAATAATATTAAACAAGTGTGTGAAGAGTTAGCGCTTAAATTTAAAGATGTAGGACCGGTAGTAAGATTTGGCTTAACAGGTAGACTTAAAGCGCCTTCTATTGATGAATTATGTTTTATTTTGGGTAAAGATAGATCACTTGCAAGGCTTAATAGTTTTAAGTCATTTATTAGCTAGGAAATGAGCAAAAAGCATTCGCTACCTATTTAATTTATATGTATAATATTTGCTAATAAAAACTAGTATTTTTATAATATGTCCCCATCGTCTAGAGGCCTAGGACACCGGGTTTTCATCTCGGCAACAGGGGTTCGACTCCCCTTGGGGATGTATACCGAGGCTTTACGTGAAAAATTCTACTAAACAAAAATCGTCAAAACAAAAATACTGCTCGTATTGTGCATCGTCAATATCTATAAAAATACCACACGATGATAATAGGGAAAGAGCAGTATGTAATAAATGTGGAGCCATATTTTATGATAATCCAAAATTAGTATCCGGATGCTTATTAACTTGGGAAGATAAAATTTTATTATGCAAAAGAGCTACTGAGCCAAGATTAGGATACTGGACATTACCAGCAGGGTTTTTGGAAAATAATGAAACAGTTGAAGAAGGCGCATTGAGAGAAACAATGGAAGAAGCTGGCGCAAAATCTCATAACACAAAATTATTTATGATGTGTAATTTGCCCAATATAAGCCAGATTTACATGATTTATCAAGGTGACCTTGCTGATGGAAAATTCTCAGCAGGAATAGAAAGTGAAGAAGTAAAACTTTTTTCACAAGAGCAGATACCATGGGATAATATTGCTTTTTCAGTAATTTTAAGAGCTATTAAATTATATTATCAAGATTTAAAAAATGGTAATATGAATATACACTTTGAAACTATTGATAAGCAATATGATAACAAATAGATTAGCAGTTTTTTTTCTTATATTATTTTCCACAGTCGCATTGGCTGATGGACCAATGGAACGTACACAAGAAGAAAGAATAAAATTTTGGAAAGAATATTACAATCCCAAAGTAGAAGCAACACAAGATAAAGCTCCTGAAATTAAAATCACTCTACATAAGATTGGCCCTTTTTTTCAGTTACAGTCACAAATAAAAAATTTTAAATTTACACCAGAAAGAGATATGAAGGATAATAACGCTTGGACAGGGTACGGAAAGCTTTACATCAATAGGAATTTTATAACAAGAGTATATAACGAGAGATTATTTCTTAAATCAATACCTGAAGGTGATAATGAAATAAAAGTTATTCTAAGTAGCAACATGGATCATGATGTAGCAAAAAATGGAGAACTAATTTCAGATCAGATATACATGAGATTCCCGGAATATAACTTTTCGGAAGCAAGGGCACATGCGCATGATTTATTTACGCAATGTGAATTTTCTAATGAGGGACAAATAAGGACTAAAAAACTAGCATCCATGGGACTCAAAGCTTCAGAATCATCAGAGTATCTGCAATGCACATATGATAGCAATAAATCAATAGATTCATTTACCAATGAAATGTCTAAAATTCAAAGGGCTCACTACGATGTTGTTAACACAACATTAGAAAACAGAATTAGTTTATGGAAATCATATGAAATGAATGAGATAAATCTTTCTGACGCACGAACAAAAGATCTTGAATTAGTTAATGGTGTGGAAACTAAAATGGAACAAATGGCGTGCTCATTAAATAATAGAGCTACCTATTCCGCAAATGGATGCAAATAATTTGCTAGAACAATTTATTCATAGTTATTCTGTAACATCACAAATAATGTTCCCAATATTAGTATTTATAATTATTCTTTTAATGAAAGACTTAGGAAAATATTCAAAAATTTCTGAAAAAATAAATAAAAAATTAAATAATTTATGTGAATCTATAGAGGAGTCTGGATTCAAAAAAGAGCATGGTGAATCTAGTTTTGCATATATAAGTAGATATATAATTAAGAGAAAATCTAAAAATTAAAACTCTTTAATTAATTGAAATATTTCGTCTGCTTTTAAATCATACATACAAATATTTTTTTCGCACATTTTTATAACATTGGTATCATAACATGGGCTGCATTTTAAATTTAGTGACGCTATTTTTACATTATTTTTTTTAGTACTAAATGGTGCAGATTGAAATGAATTTGTTGGCCCGTGTATAGACACGATATTTTTTGCTACAGCACCTGCTATATGCACACTACCACTATCAGTTGCCACAACATAGTTAGAATGTTTCATAATAGTAATAAGTTCTGGCACTGACGTTGTTCCAGAAATATCAAAAACTCTTTTAGTTAAAGGGTAGAAGATATTAAAATATTCTTTTTCATCTTTGTTTCCAACTAATATAATATTTAAATCAGTCTTGTTTAAAATTTGAGAAATTAATTCCTTCCAATGCATAGCTGGCCATGACCTATACCCTCTATGATTTTCATTTCCAACATGACTATTGGTTGGACACATAACAATATATTTTTCTTTAATAGGAAATTTATCTTTTATTTCATCATACTTAACACCAACAATTGAAGGTTTTGCTTTCTCTTTATCATATTTATCATAGAATTGATTAAGTATTCTCAGCTGATGGTTTACCCTATGCTCTTTAAATATATCATCTAATATATGACTGTATGGCATGCCTATTTTGTTTTTGGCTTTAGTTAATTTTACTATATCATTAAATTTTTTTCCTATTTCTAAATTAAGTATTAATTCATAGGGGTTAGTTAGAGAATTTAATATGATTCTAAATTTATCTATATTTAAATAATACGGTAGTTTGGTATGTCTAAGCATATAAACTTTTTTAACTCTTTTATCAAACTTAAATAAATCAGCAATACCAGGTTTGGAAACCCAATGTATTTCAACTTCTTTGCCGAAATAATCAATTAAAGGCTCAATTACCGATGTAGCATCTACTGTATCACCGAGCAACCCGCATCTTATAACCAAAACTTTTTTACTTTGTTTTACCATCATTTCTAGTTTAGAATATAGCCTAAATTACATTATATAATATAATTATTTTAACTAAATCATAGGAATTATAAAATAATGGCACATTGGATTAGGTTTGAACACAATAATAATAAACATATAGGTACGGTTAATGAGGAAAATATTACCGTATTTGAAGGTGACATTTTTAATAACCCTCAAAAAACAGATAGTATAATTAATGCAGCAGAAACAACAAAGCTAAATCCATGCGAGCCAACAAAAATAATAGCGCTTTGGAATAATTATAAGACATTAGCTGATGAGAAAGGTCTATCAAAACCAAATAACCCTTTATATTTAAACAAAGCGATTTCATGTGTTTTAGAGCCAGGAAAAAATATTGTTCGACCGAAATTTTATAATGAAGCAATATTTTATGAAGGTGAATTAGGAATTGTTATCGGAAAACATTGCAAAGACATAGAAGCAGACCAAGCTAATGACTATATATTTGGTTACACATGCATCAATGACGTAACAGGTATGGATTTAGTTAAAAAAGATCCAACATTTGACCAATGGACGAGATCTAAAAGTTTTGATACGTTTGGTATATTTGGCCCTGGAATAGAAACAGACATTGACCCAATGAATCTTCAAATTATATCAAAACTAAATGGAAATACCGTTCAGGATTATAATACTAACGATATGTTTTTTAATGTATATGAGATTGTAAGTTACTTATCTAAAGACATGAGTTTATATCCTGGCGATATAATAGCATGTGGAACTAATGCAGGTTTAGGTCCAATGAATGAAGGAGACACCATTCAAGTCACTGTAGAAGGAATAGGTGAGCTGATAAATAAATTAGTATAGCGTAACTATCAAATACATTTGAATCTAAAGATCTAAATCTATATTTTCAACTTCCTTTTTTTCAACTGCCTTTTGTTCTTTCTTAATCTCAGATCTTTTCTCTAAAACTTGGTTTGTTTTAGATGTAGCTATATCAATAACAATTATCATGATTGCGTACGGTAGAGTTAAAACAACAATGAATACAACCGTTGTTAAAAAAGAGCCAAGAGAAAAGTCAGCAGGACCATCTGTATGGAGTATATAGATTATTAAAAATAACAATGCAATAAATACAATATTGGACTTTTTCCATTTTTTAATTCGCTCAATATATACATTCATAGTAATATTTTATGATAAAATATGATTTAAATGTAGTTTAATTTACTCGAAATAAAAGATTTATGGCTAATACACAAGAATCACAAGCTCGTCTAAACAATATATTGATGGCAGGTAATTTATATACAAATCATAAAATTAATAAAAACTTAGAGGTTGTACAAGAAAATCAACAACGGATGACTTCCGCTATAAATTCTGGGTTAGGAAAATTAGAAGCTAAAGCAGAAGAAGCTAACGAGCTAACAAGGAAAGGAAATAGGTTGGCTGAAGGTCAACTGAGAGTTCAATCTGAAATAGCTGAACAACAGCAAGTAGAATATGAAGAAAAACAACAAAATGAACTTATAAGAGATACTTTTTTTAATATAAGTGAAGAATATGAAAAGCTCTGTAAAAATAAATCTGAGGATTTACTTAATAAATATTTTAAACTTACTAGCTTGCTAGCATGTATAAAAAAAAATAACATTGATTCGTCAATAGCATCTAGCATGGAGGATAAAAAATTTATATCTAATGTACTCGAAAACATTGAGTCAGATATTAATACATCTCAAAATGCCTTTAATGATCAACATAAAAAAGACTTTGAAGAGGTCCTAGGTATATTAGAAACAGATGAAGAGTCTGAAATTAGAGAAACAAAAAAAGAAATTAAAACAAAAAAAAATAGCATAAGAGAAGATGAAAAAATAATTGCTGATCATGAAAAGATAATAAATAATTTTAAAACATGGGTTAATGAGTGCGTTGAAAACCCACTCTATTCACTTGTAATTCTTTTTAAACAAGACCAAGCTTATTTCGAAAATGATAGAAAAATTAGAGAAAAGGCATTTATCTCTAAAGATGATTTTTATGAAGAATTTGAAAAAGAAGAAAAAAAAATTAAAGACTATAAAAAAGAATATATGGACGAAGGAATGTGTGATGGCTTGGTTCTCAAGTATGTCAACGATTGTAAATATGCAACGGAAAAAATACCATGGTTTAACGATCTCGAATATGCTAGAGGAAATATATTTTATCCAGCATGTTTTTATTACAAAACTCTTGAAAGATATAAACATTTGCTTAATAAAAAAAATGAAGGAGTCGGATTCATTTCATCTATTATAGAGAAAAATGCATCAAAACTAGGCGTTGATTATTTTTTAAAGGTGAGAGCTGATTTGATATATCGTTTAATTAATGAGAAACAATACAAAAACATCAATGAAGGCAAGACATTTTTTAAACGCAAAGCAGAAAAGAAATTATCTGAGATAATTGTCCAAGAAGATATGATAAATGATCATAAGTCTTCGCTTCAACCGTTAATAAAAATAATTACTAAAGCTCTTGAACTTCTTGAAGAGAAATGTCTTGAGAATATTAAAGCTGCCAATGAGAGAATTTCAACAGAGAAGTCGAATATTCAAGAATTAGAAAATAAGAACAATGAAGCACAAAAAGTAATTTCTCAGGAACAAAGACAAGCAAACGTTCTTTATAAGAAATATCCTTTTATAAAAGAGATTCTTACGAATAGAGTATAAATCCTGAATTTGTCTGTTTTAATACCACCTATCTCCGTTTCCAAACGTCAGGTGCGTTTTCAGGTCTTAGTTCAGGTTTATCATCAAACTCTATATTTTCAGAACCATTATAAACTAAGAAATGTTTTCCTTTAGCTCTTCCCA
>CAJWJQ010000014.1:0-25570 GCA_913041905.1 uncultured Gammaproteobacteria bacterium | reverse complement strand
CACATGTTAGTTGGGATAGAGGTGCAATCTCCAAGAAATCCATTGCATTGTATTTTTAATATTTTTTCATCTGAATGAACAATGGTGTTACCGGTACCCACTAAAAAAAAAGTAACTAGCGCTATATAAAACATTCTATTCATAAATTAATTATAATTTAGAATAATCTTATATATAACTACATTTATGTGTATTTTATAAAAATAATCATGTTTTATGGGGAATAATTAGCTTTATTGACACAAGTCAATGCTTTGGAAGAAAAATGATGTGCATATTGTATTTAATAGGCAATTATCATTGAACACATAAGTTTAATAATATTCCGCATAAGGATGGAGGCGCCTATCACTTATAGACTAAAAAATTATTATATTACCTTAACAGCTCAAGCTTTTATATTTTGCTTAATTTTGGCACTATCAAGTTGCGCCATAATATCTGAAGGGGAAATAAAAAAGGTTAAAATCAAACATGATAAAGTTTATATTCAGAAATCATATAAATTTTAAAAGAATGAGATCCCTTTAGGGGTGCATATAATGTCTTTAAATGAGATGATACTATCCAGCATATCAGCTGGATTTATTGTGATTTTTGCCGCAGGCTATGCTGTCTTTTATGCATTAAGTCAAATAAAAGAAAATCAAAGATTTTTGTATCTTGGATATATGTGTTTTGGTTGTTTAATAATTTCCACAATATTTTTAATCAATTTATTAAATCTCTCAGGGAGATGGGAGACTATTATGCTAGTAATGCTTCTTGGGTATTGGGCTATACCTAAAATAATTTGGTATCTGAGTGTTGAGGTTAACAATAAAATAATTGGTAAAGAGGAAAATAAAAATAAGTGATAAAAAAAGACGAAATTGTTTGGTGGGCCTCAGAAAATTTTTGGAAAAAATCAGCTATATTTATAACTGGATTTATGATTTTAGTTCTAGTGCTTCTAACTTTTGATACAGTCGATAAAATAACAGTTGGTTCCAAAAGAGTTCCTGCGTATACAGTAATCAATAATCAGATAGACTATAAATACAATAAAACAAGAAATATGTTTGAACCGGTAATTGGTTCTGAGTCTCCTCTATTCGGAAATATATTAACTACAGAGGAAGCAGAAGATCTTATAAACCTTGGCAAGTTAACAATTCAGGCTAAAAACTGTATGAATTGCCATACGTTGCTAGGAAACGGTGCTTACTACGCTCCCGATTTAACTAAAGCTTGGTTAGATCCAGGCTGGGGCGCAAAATCAGTCAGAGAGACATTGATGCTAAATTTCCTAATGGATCCTGAAAACAATGCAAGGACGTTTGGGACGAATAGAAAAATGCCAAACCTAGGGCTCACGGAAGCTGAAGCCAAATCGATCATTGCATATCTGAAATGGATGTCATCAATTGACACTAATGGTTTTCCCACTAATTTTCGGACAATAAAGCAATGATTAACTTTCATGCTCTTAATACGATACATTTGAATTCGGGTCAAAAAATCGCAATAAAATATTTTTCTATGGCTATTGTAATATTTGTGGTTCAGATTATTTTTGGCATATTAGCAGGTACACAATTTAACAATCCTGAATTTCTCTACCAAATCATAGATTTTAATGTGAATCGTATGGTACACATAAATGCCATGATTATTTGGTTGCTATACGGTTTTATTGGGTCAGTTTATTGGTTAATTGAAGACGAGGCTAAAACAGAATTGGTCGGTAAAAAACTGGCAAATTTTGGTTTTTGGATCTTAACTATTGCTGTATTGATTGTGGTTCTCGTGTTCTTATTTATTCAAGACGGGGAAGGTAGTCATGCTTCAATTTGGCTAATTAATGAGGGAAGAGAATACATTGAGGCTCCTAGATGGGCTGATATTGGAATCGTTTTTGTAATGTTAATTTTTTTCTATAACATATACGCTACTTTTATTAAAGGCAAATGGAGTGGTATAGCTGGCGTCCTTGTTTTAGACTTAGCTGCACTTGCAGGCGTCTATCTTGCTGGAATGTTTTATAGTGATAATATTTCAATGGATCAATTCTGGTGGTGGTGGGTCGTACATCTTTGGGTTGAGGCAACTTGGGAAGTCCTTGTTGGTTGTATTATGGCCTGGGTTTTAATGAAGACAATTAATGCTAGTAGGCGTATTGTAACTACTTGGTTATATATTGAGGTAACCCTAATGCTTGGATCAGGGATTTTAGGTCTAGGGCATCACTATTTTTGGATTGGCACACCAGAATATTGGTTGACCATTGGTGGTTTCTTTTCTGCTCTTGAACCAATTCCTTTGGTGGCTATGTTGGTTCATGCTATTTATGATTCAGGTGTTAAAAATTTTAAATCAACAAATAATCCCGCGCTTGCATGGTTGATTGCGCATGCCTTTGGTAATTTTTTTGGTGCTGGAGTATGGGGTTTTTTCCAAACATTACCTCAAATTAATCTCTACACACATGGAACACAGTGGACAGCATCTCATGGGCATTTAGCTTTTTTCGGCGCTTATGCAACGATCAATATTGCAATGTTTTATATGGCAATCCAAGCCTGGAGAGGAAATATTCACATGGGTTCAAGCTTGATTGATAATGGCTGGAAATGGAAAACATCATTAACCCTACTAAATATTGGTGTTGTCGGAATGACTATTGCTATGTTAATCGCCGGATATAAACAAGCATTTATTGAACGGGCAGTTGAAGGCTCTACATGGAGCGGTTATTTTAAAGCACAATCTGACCCTAGTTTTATGTTAGCAATGGATTGGAGAATGACTTTTGGTTGGATAATGGCACTTGGGTTAATTATTCTTATCTGGGATTTAATCACCATTGGTTCTCACTCTGAGATGAAAAATAATAAGTCTAAACTACTGTCTACGTAATACTTAACAAATACGATTTAGAAATGGTCATGGGTGGACTTGAACCACCGACCGCAGCGTTATGAGTGCTGTGCTCTAACCAACTGAGCTACATGACCTTATAAATTAAATCTAAAATAAACTACATCACCTTCTTGTACAATATAATCTTTTCCCTCTTGTCTCCAAGCGCCATTACTTTTAGAACCTTGTTCTCCATTATGTTTAATATAATCATTATAAGAAACAGTTTCAGCTCTAATAAAGCCTTTTTTTATATCACTGTGTATAATACCTGAACAATCACTTGCATTAAAATCTTTTTTTGCTGCCCATGCTTTTGTTTCCTTTTCACCGCTGGTAAAAAATGTTTTTAAACCTAATAATTCATAACCTGTCTTAATAATTCTAGATAATGCGCTTTCGGTCTCACCTATTTCATCTAAAAATTCTTTTTGATCCTCTGTATTTAATGATAATATTTCTTGCTCTAATTTAACATTAACTGATACGGATTGTATTTTAGAATCTAAAGATGATAGAAAATTGCCAATATCATCTTTGTGTGTGCCTTCATTGATATTTGCTATTATAAACATTGGTTTTTTAGTTAATAATTTTAAATCGGTTAATGTATTTAGCCTATCGGTATATCCAAAGGAAGACGCAAACTTGTCATTAGACAAATGGTTAATTAAAGAGTTTAGTTCATCTAAAATTAAAGACTTTTCTTTATGATCTGTTTTGCTCTTTTTAAACCTTTCATAATATTTCTGTACTGTATTTAAATCAGATAAAATTAATTCTAAATTAATATCATGGAAATCATCAATAGGATTACATTCCCCTTTAACGTGAATGATTTCCTTATCTTTAAAAAACCTTACAACATGTGCTATTACATCCGTGCTGTTTATGTGGCTTAAAAATTCATTTCCCAAACCCTCACCTTTAGATGCTCCCTTTATTAGCCCTGCAATATCAACAAACTCTATAGATGCATTTATAATATTTTTTGAGTTATTAATAGTTGCAAGAGAAGTTAACCTTTTATCAGGAACTTCTACGTATGCAACGTTAGGATCTATTGTGCAAAAAGGATAATTATTAGCTGGAATTGACTGTTGTGTTAATAAATTAAAAATTGAGGATTTTCCTACATTAGGCATGCCTACTAAGCCACATTTAAAACCCATGTTTATTTTCCATTTAGTTTGTTCATCAAATTAGAGAAATCGCCATCAAAAAACTGATTAATTTTATCCAAGGTTAAATTAATGCACTCTAAAATACTTTGTCTATCTTCTAGTGATGGTTTACCTAAGACATAATCAACAACATCATCTTTGTTTGCTGGTTTACCTATACCTATTCTTAATCTCCAAAATTCTTTTGAGCCAAGTTGTTCTATAATACTGTTTAATCCATTATGCCCAGCACTTCCCCCGCCTTGTTTCAGTCTAACTTGTCCCACATTTAAATCTAAATCATCATAAACTATCAAAATATTTTCTGTTTCTATGTTTTTATTTTTTATATATTTTTTTATAGGTACACCACTATTATTAATATAACTAAGAGGTTTCATAAGATATATTTGGTGAGAGTTATGTTCAAGTTCACATATGTCAGAATCAAATTTTTTTATGTAAGAAAGATTTTTTGATAGTTTTTCTACTAAATTATCCAATAACCAAAAACCAACATTATGTCTTGTTGATAAGAGATGTTTGTCAGGATTGCCAAGGCCAACAATAAGTTTGAGCGACATTTGACTCATATTTTTTAATAAAAAGTTTAATAGTTAATCTTTCTTGGTTTCTTCTTTTGGTTCTTTTGATTCTTCAGCATCGGAAGCTTTCGCACCTTCTTCTCCTTCGACTTCAGCATCGCCCTCTGCTTCTCCCTCAGCTACAGGTTCTTCAATAACTTCTTCTATTGGTTTATAACATTTAACTATAGCTGTATCATGATCTTTGTCACCACCATGTAATAACTCAATTCCTTCTGGTAATGTTATTTCAGTTAAATGTAGGCTTTGATTTAAATCTAGTTCAGCAACATTTACTTCAATATTTTCTGGTATATCTTTAGGTAAACAATTTACTTCTATCTCAGTGATAATATGTGACAATATACCTCCAGACAATTTTACACCCTTACATATTTCTTCATTAATAAATTTAAATGGCACATTTACATGAATTTTTTTGTCTTTATCTACAGCAAGAAAATCTATATGCGTTATGTATGATTTTTGTGGATCTCTCTGCACATCTTTTAAAATTACTTCTACTTTAGATTTATCGATGCTGAGATCTATAACATTACTATAAAATTGTGGGTCTTTGCTTTGCTTGCTAAGTTCGAAGCCATTAATAAGAATAGATTGATTTTCTTTAGCGCCATATATTTCTCCAGGCACCATGTTATCTCTCCTATATCTTTTAGAAGCTCTTTTACCAAAATTATCTCTTTTGGTTGCGCTTAATGTATATTGTGATGTCATCTTTTAATCTTCCAAAAATTGAATTATACACTAATCCATAAAAAGTGTACTAACAGATTCTTTGTTGTGAATTCTTCTTATTGTTTCTGCTAACATCTCAGACACTGAAATCTGACGAATGTTCTTTGTTTTACCGCCTTTACCTTCTAAAGGAATTGTATCAGTTACTATAATCTCATCAAGCATTGATTTTTCAATGTTTTGATAGGCTTTTCCAGAAAATACAGGATGTGTAATATATGCGTATACTGTTTTAGCGCCTCTATCTTTCAGAGCTTTAGCTGCTCCACATAGTGTTCCTGCGGTATCTACAATATCATCTACCATTATACAAGTGGACCCTTTAACATCCCCTATAATTTGCATAACTTCTGATACATTTGCCTTAGGTCTTCTTTTATCTACAATAGCTAATTCACATTTTAATTGCTTAGCAAGAGCTCTTGCTCTCACTACGCCACCAATATCAGGTGACACAACAATAGTATTTGAATATTTCTGTTTATATATATCAGCTACAAATAATGGTGTTGCATAAATATTGTCTACAGGAATATCGAAAAAACCTTGGATTTGATCTGCGTGTAAATCTACCGTTAACAATCTATCTATATCCATACTTGCAATCATATTTGCAACTACTTTAGCTGAAATTGGTACTCTTGCTGATCTAACTCTTCTGTCTTGTCTTGAATAACCAAAATAAGGAAGTACTGCTGTAATTCTGTCAACAGAAGACCTTCTTAGTGCATCGGTCATTATCATTAACTCCATCAAATTATCATTTGTTGGTTTGCAAGTAGGCTGAATTATAAAAATGTCCTGACCTCTAACATTTTCCTGAATTTCTACTGATATTTCTCCATCACTAAATGTGGTTACACTTGCTTTACCCACAGATATATTTAGGTGTTTTGCTACATCTATAGCTAGTTGTTTATTAGAATTTCCTGAAAAAATCATTAGTGGCTTATCATTTTTCATATGCTATACCTTAAAACTGGGGTGGAAGGATTCGAACCTCCGAATGACGGGATCAAAACCCGCTGCCTTACCGCTTGGCGACACCCCAAAATAAATAGAATTAAATATATCAAGAGTATCTCGGATTTACTAGCCCCATGCACGTTGATTATAAGCGTAGCTTAACATGGAAACAAAATAATTCTAAATAAAATGATAGCTTTTATATGTAATTAACAGGATTCAACAATTTTAGAATTTTGATTATTTGGTATTTTTAACACAACTTTTTTTGCCTCTTCTAAGCTATCTAATTTGATAAATAATGTTCCCCCAGTCCCTGTTAAGTTTACATTTGTAAATTTAGAAACTATATCATAGGATTTTCTAATAGAAGGGTATTTTTGTAAGACAATTTTCTCAAAATCATTTCCTATTTTATCATCCACAAAATCATCATAATTATATCTTTGATATTTTTTGGGAGGTCTAAAATTTTCATATATTTTTGTCGTTGAAACATTGTGCTGACTAAAAATTAATATAAACCAATGCGGTTTAAGATGCATATTCGTTATAATTTCACCTCTACCTTCAACCCAGGCATTTTTACCGTTTAAAAAGAATGGTACATCGCTACCTAATTTTATCGCTAAATTAGACAATAAAAGATTATTTGTTTTAATGTTCCAGATTTCTGTCAATGCTTTTAAAGTAACAGCTGCATTTGAACTTCCTCCTCCCAGCCCTCCGCCAACAGGTATATTTTTTTTAATATAGATATCAAGACCAAATCTTTTAACTCTATATTCTTTTCGAAAAATATTAATTGCATCTAGAATACTATTATTTTTTTGTATATCTTTTATATTGCAAATTAAATTAATGTTATTATCAGATCTCTTTTTAAAAGTTATAATATCAAAAAGATTGATAAGTTGAAAAGCGCTTTGGATATTATGATAACCATCTTTTCTTCTATCTAAAATCTTTAAGAAATGATTTATCTTAGCAAATGATTTAAATTCGTATTTCATTCTTTAAAATATTTAATTTTTCTATTAGTTCTTTTTTATCAGGATAGTTATCAAGTACAAAATTTATAACTTTCTTTAATTCCTCATGCATTTTATTTTTTTTTAAGATTTCACAAAAATGTTCAATTATTTCAGGGTCTTTGTCTTTCTTATAAGCAATTTCAGAAAATAATAATGCCTTTTCATAATTACCTTTTTGATAATAAATCCAAGCCATACTATCTAGAATGGCGGCATTTCCAGGATCATTATGATACGCTTGTAAAATTAAATTATAAGCTTCATTGTATCTGTTTGTGTGTATGGTCAAACTATAACCAAGAGCATTCAACGTATTAGTATTTTCTTTATCTATTTTTAAAATTTCTTTTAAATCAACTTCCATTTTAGATATATTGCCTGATGATTCATAAGCCATTGCTCTTGAATATAAAACTTCCATGTCATACTTTTCATTTATTAAATGGTTTGTGCAGATCTCAACTATTTCTTTAAATTTTTTCTCTTGTCTTAATAAAGATATTTTTTGCAATAGAAATCTTAATCTATCATTATAAGAATCAAACTTATCTCGCATAGAATCTAAATAATTAATCGCGTATTTATTCCCAGAAATTTCTGATAATGCTGAGGCCTTGCTAAAAATTGCAATAATTTTATAGTTATAGTCACTAATTCTATCGAAATGGGCGATTGCTTCTTTATAATTTTCAGATTTTAAATCGAGCATACCTCTTAAAAAAATTATTCTATCTGAGTTTACAACTAATGAAGATAAATATTTTTCAGATAAATTATAATTATTATTTTCATAAAGTATTTTTGATACATCATATATTAGTGAGACATCGCCTGAGGTATTATTTATCATTTTAGTTATTAAATTTTCTGCTGACTTTATATCACCTAAACCTAAATAAATTTGTAATAACTCTAATTGAACTTGTCTGTCAGGCAGGGTCTTATTCTCTAGGAATCCTAATAAAGTTTTTTTTGCAGGCTCTAACTGGTTTATTAAAACATGGGAGTTTGCATATAACCTAATTAGATTACGCTCATTAAGTGAGCTAATATTATTTATATGTTTTATAACTTCTATGGGTTTATTATAAGAATATAATAATTCAATATAACTAATTATTAATTCCCTATTATTTTTTTTCTCAATATAACTATCAAAAAAATTCATAACATTCAATCTATTCTTATTGCCTAATAAAGAAAACAATAGTTTTGAATAATCTCTTTTATTTTTTGGTTGTTCTATGTCTAAATATTTTTTTAGATAATATTCAGCTTTTTTAAAATCTTTAAGCTCAAGGGATGCTCGAAAACCTAATTCAAATGGATAGCTTGAATCAGCATCAATCTTCGCCCATTGTCTTGCAATTGTATTTGCATCATCATATTTATATGAATCTAAAGCTATTTTAGATATTTCACTGTATAGTTTTAAATCTTTTATAATTTCTATATCTTTTACAAATAGTGTTAATGCTTCGTGTTTCAAAGATTTTTGAAGGGCAAGTCTAATATAAATAGAGTCATATAACTGCTTATATTTATCACTATTTATTTGATTATTTTCTATTATTTGAGAATCAATAGAGTCACTTTTCTTATCAGTTTTAGAGCAATTGAGTGTGATAAAAGGTAAAATTATTAGTAAAATTTTTAAATAATTACGCATAATAGTATAATATAGCACATATCATATTATTCGGAGGATGGATAGTAAACATACATAAATAATCATGGCTATAAATATTTTAGGCATCAATCATAAATCAGCGCCCATAGATATTAGAGAGAAACTAATGTTTGATAAAAACTCATTGCCTCTCGCCCTAAATGATATTAAGAAAATTGATGGAGTGAGTGGGGTTATTGTGCTTTCTACCTGTAATAGAACAGAAATATATACTGAAAATGACTTTGATAATGCAAAAATCATGCAATGGTTTGCTAACCAAAATATGGTAGAAAATTTTGAATTATTCACATACAGCCATTATCAAGACGAAGCTATAAAACATTTGTTAAACGTAACGTCAGGCATTGATTCCATGGTTATTGGTGAAAATGAGATTTTAGGTCAAGTAAAACAGGCTTTTAAAATTGCAGATAAAAATAAAGTACTGAGTTCTCCATTAAAAAAATTATTTGAATTCTCTTTCTCGGTAGCTAAACAAGTTAGAACTAATACAGATATTGGATCAAACCCAGTAACATTTATGTTCACAGCCATGACATTAATTAAAAAGATTTTTGATAAAATTACTGATAAAAAAGCTACAATTATTGGTTCGGGGCATATGAGTCAATTAGCAATTAAATATTTACAAGATCAAGATGTGAGAAATATAACTCTTACAAATCATAATTATGAAAAAGGAAAAGAGATTGCTGATGATAATAATTGCAATTATTCAAAAATTCAATATTTAGGAAACTTGATTTCATCTAGTGATATTATTATTACATCTACCTCTAGCACTACACCAATCATAGGAAAGGGGTTAATGGAAAGTTGTATAAAAAATTCTCCTAATTTACCAGTTATAATTATTGACTTAGGCGTGCCAAGAGATGTAGAGCCAGAGATCTATGCCTTAGACAATATATATCTATACACTATAGATGACTTAGGTAAAGTTATAAGTAACAATTATAAAATAAGAGAACAAGCAATAAATGAAGCTAAAAAGATCATAGATTATAAAATTCTAGAATTTAAAAAATGGATAGATCAAAATCATTCAAACAATTTAATTAGAACATACAGGGGATATGTTGATAATATTACTGATGGTTCAGTAATTAAAGCCAGGAAAATGATAGAGTCTGGTGAAAATATAAATGAAGTTCTCACATATTTAGCCGAATCACTTAAAAATAAACTTACTCACGAAACTACATCAAAAATGAAAGAAATTCTTCCTTTGCTAGATGAATCTGCTGCCGCCAAAGTGAAAGATATCTTTAAAAAGAAATAATGAATCAAAAATCACTGAAGGATCTAAAGCATCTGACTTCTGAAATCGTAAATAACCCAAAACTTATTAATAAGCTAGATGAAATTAGAATTAGATATGCTGAGATAACAGAAAAACTTGAGGACCCTGAAACATATAAAGATCATAAATTATTAGAAAAATTGAACAAAGAAAGATCTAAACTTGAAAAGCCAGTAAAATATTTTTTAGATTTTCAAAAATTAGTAGAGCAAATAAAAGAAACGGAACACCTCATTTCCACAGAAGAAGATAAGACTTTAAAAATTATTGCTGAAGATGATCTTGAAGAATTTTCAAAAAAAAGAGTTGAGTTAGAATCTATATTATTAGAATTGATGATAGAAAAAGACCCTAATGACTCTAAAGATGCTTTCTTAGAAATTAGAGCTGGAACAGGTGGCGATGAAGCTGCAATTTTTACTGGGAATTTATATAAAATGTATTCTAAATTTTCTGAAAAAAATTCTTGGAAAGTAGAATTAATTAATTCTACTGAAAGTGATCATGGTGGTTATAAAGAAATAATAATTAAGATTATAGGAAATGAAGTTTATGGAACTCTCAAGTTTGAATCGGGAACCCATAGAGTACAACGCGTACCTGAAACAGAAACACAAGGAAGGGTTCATACATCAGCATCAACTGTTGCTGTGTTGCCGTTAATTGACGAGATTGATCAAATAGATATTAATGCATCAGATCTTAGAATTGATACTTATAGAGCATCAGGGGCTGGTGGTCAACATGTAAATAAAACTGATTCTGCGGTTAGAATAACACATATTCCAACTGGGACAGTGTCTGAATGTCAAGATGGTAGGTCACAACATAAAAATAAAGCTCAAGCAATGTCTATATTACACTCAAAACTTTTAATGCATGAGAAAGAACAACAAAGAAAAGAAACTGCTGAAGAAAGAAAAACTCTCGTTGGTAGCGGAGACAGATCTGAAAGAATTAGAACTTATAATTTTCCCCAAGGAAGAATTACAGATCATAGAATTAATCTAACTCTCTATAAGCTTGAAAATATTTTAGAAGGAAACATCGAGCCACTAATTGAAGAGCTAAAAAAACATCAGTCAGTAAAATGAATTTAAAAACAATAAAAAATAATATAGACAAAATTTTAAAAAAAGAATCTTATAAAAATAATATAACAAGAAGGGATATTGAGTTTTGTTTATTGGAATCTATACAGAGAAGTAAATCGTTCTTATTGGCACATGATGATTATACTTTAACTCATAAGGAGCAAAATAAATTTGATTATTTTATATATAAACTGTCACAAGGTACACCCCTAGCATATGTTCTAGGCAACCAGTGCTTTTATAAGTATAAATATTTTGTAAACAAAAATGTTTTAATTCCGAGAAGTGAAACAGAAATCCTAATACCAAAAATATTAGATTATGGAGATAGAATATATAAAAAAAAGAAAAAATTAACCCTAATTGATCTGGGGGCAGGTTCTGGGTGTATTGGCTTGTCAATAGCTAAGGAAAGAGAAAACTGGAAAATAATATTGTCTGAAAAATACACTGGTGCAGCAAAAATTTTAATAAAAAATTATAATAATTTTAACCTTAATAATTGCTATATTGTATTGTCTAATTGGCTTAAAGCATTTGATGACAATATAGCCGATATAATAGTTTCAAATCCGCCATATATCTCTCACAATAGCGCTTGTGTTGAAAATAGTGTTAAAAATTTTGAACCCATGAATGCTCTTTATTCAAAAGATATGGGTTTTCATGATATTAAAAAAATTATTTTAGAGTCTAAAAAAGTTTTAAATAAAGATGGGTTGTTATTTTTAGAAAATGGTTATAATCAATCGAATAGAGTAATTAATACTTTACGAGAAAACTCTTATGAAGACATAAATACTATATTGGATTATAATAACATTTGTAGGTTTACACTTTCTAGGAATGCTAAAAATGGATAAAGGTACAGTCATTAAAATTGCTGATTTAGCGAAAATTGAAATTAATGATAAAAAAATAGAAGAGATATCAAGCAGTCTGCAAAAAATTTTAAATTTAGTTAATGAAATGAACGCAATCAACACAGATGATGTTGAGCCAATGTCTCACCCATTAAATCTAAAACAAGAATTAAGGAAAGATGAGGTTCTTGAAGAAAATGAAAGGGATTTATTTCAAAGAAATAATAAATATATAGAAAATGGGTATTATAAAGTACCAAAAATTATAGATTAAAATGGAAGATAAAACTCTTATAGAATTAAAAAAAGAAATACAGAATAAGGAGATTAGTTCTTATGAGCTAACAAAGTTTTTTCTAAATCGTATTAAAAAAATTGATCCTAAGTTAAATGCTTTTATAACTGTTACTGAAAATGATTCTTTAAAAAAAGCAAAGAAAATTGATTCTGAAATTGCAAAGGGTAATATTAATCCATTATCTGGGATACCAATAGCGCAAAAAGATATTTTTTGCACTAAAGGTATAAAAACTACTTGTGGTTCAAAAATGTTGGAAAATTTTATAAGCCCTTATGATGCAACAGTTGTAGAAAAACTAGATAAAGCAGGAATGATAATAATTGGCAAAACAAATATGGATGAATTTGCTATGGGCTCATCAAATGAAACAAGTTACTTTGGTGATGTAAAAAACCCATGGAATTTAAATTGTGTTCCTGGTGGCTCTTCAGGGGGTTCTGCTGCAAGTGTAGCTGCTAGGCTTATTCCGTGCTCCACAGGTACCGACACTGGCGGGTCAATTAGGCAGCCAGCATCTTTAACGGGTGTTTGTGGAATAAAACCAACATATGGAAGAGTTTCTCGTTATGGTATGATTGCGTTTGCTTCTAGTCTGGATCAAGCAGGTATTTTTACTAGAACAGCAAAAGATTGTGCGATTCTTTTGTCTCATATTTCTGGCTATGATGCAAAAGACTCTACATCATCAAAAAAAGAAGTTCCTGATTATTATAAAGATTGTACAAAAAAATTTGAGAAAATGAAAATTGGCATACCAGAGGAATTTTTAGATGGTCTAGACTCTAAAGTAGCTGAAGTTTTTGCTGAAAGCATAAATATATTTAAATCAAATGGTTGTGAAATAAAAAAGATAAGCTTAAAAAATTCTAAACTTGGAGTCTCAGCATATCAAGTTGTTGCTCCTGCAGAATGTTCATCTAATCTGTCAAGATTTGATGGCGTAAGGTATGGTTTTAGAGCAAATGATGTTAAAGATATAGATGAGCTGTACAAGAAATCTAGATCACAAGGTTTTGGCGATGAAGTTAAAAGAAGAATTCTGATAGGCACGTATGCTTTGTCAACTGGTTACTATGATGCCTATTATTTAAAAGCACAAAAGATCAGAACAATTATTTCCAAAGAATTTCAAAATGCTTTTAAAGAAGTTGACTTGATTATTGGGCCAACTGCTCCAGACTGTGCTTTTAAATTAGGAGAAAAATTAAACGACCCAATAGCCATGTACCTTTCAGATATTTTTACAGTAAGTACAAATTTAGCCGGACTTCCAGCTATATCAATTCCAATGGGTTTTAAAAATAAATTGCCACTCGGTCTACAAATTATTGGTAATCATTTTGATGAATCAAAAATTCTTTCATTATCTAACCATTATCAAAATTTAACTGATTGGCATATGCAAAAGCCTGATATGTTAGGAGAAACATAATGTGGGAATCAGTTATTGGGCTAGAAATACATGTTCAACTAAAAACTCAAAGCAAGATTTTCTCATCAGCTTCAACAAATTTTGGAGCTGAACAAAATACACAAGCATGTGCAATAGATTTGGGTTTGCCAGGTGTTCTTCCAGTTTTGAATGAAGAAGCAGTAAAAATGGCAATAAAATTTGGTATTGCTGTAGGTGCTAATATTGAAAATAATTCAATTTTCGCAAGAAAGAATTATTTTTATCCTGATTTACCAAAAGGCTATCAAATATCTCAATATGAAATACCAATCGTTTCCAATGGAAGCATAAATATAGATATAAATAAAAAGGTAAAAAAGATAAGAATAACAAGAGCTCATTTAGAGGAAGATGCTGGTAAATCTATACATGATTTGTATGAAAATGAAAGTGCAATAGATTTAAATAGAGCTGGAACACCTTTAATTGAAATTGTTTCTGAACCCGACCTAAGTAACGCAGAAGAAGCGGTGAAATACTTAAAACATATACATTCATTAGTACGTTATCTTGATATTAGCGATGGCAACATGCAAGAGGGGTCATTTAGATGTGATGCAAATATATCGCTTAAAAAAAGCAATAGTAGTGAATTAGGAATAAGGGCTGAAATAAAAAATATAAATTCTTTTAAATTTGTAGAACAAGCTATAAATTATGAAATACAAAGACAAGGAGAAATATTAGATAGTGGAAAATCGGTTATTCAAGAAACTAGATTATTTGATCCAATAAGAAATGAAACTAGATCGATGAGATCTAAAGAAGAAGCTAATGACTACAGATATTTTCCAGACCCAGATCTTTTGCCAGTGTCGATAAGCAATAACCTTATAGAAAGTATCAAACTTAATATGCCTGAATTGCCTAATGATAAGAAAGAACGGTTTATTAAACAATATAAATTGACTGATTACGATACTTCTATTTTGGTATTAGATAAAGATCTATCTGCTTATTATGAAAAAGTCTTAGAGAAAACAGATCTAAATCCAAAAACAACTGCAAACTGGATTATTACAGAATTACTATCATATGCGAATAAATCAAATACAGAGGTTAAAAATTACCCTGTCAGTTTTGAGGGTTTAGCCTCATTACTCACATACATTCATGAGGGTTTAATATCAAATAAACAAGCAAAAATAATATTTGAGAAAATGTGGAATAATGGCGAAAAACCACAAGATATAATTGAAAAAGAAGACATAAAGCAGATTTCAGATACTATGGAGATAAATAAATTAGTTGATAATGTCATAAAAAACCATTATAAAAGTGTAGAAGAATATTTATCTGGAAAAGATAAGCTGTTTGGTTTTTTCGTTGGCGAAGTGATGAAAGAATCTAAAGGAAAAGCTAATCCTAAAATAGTAAATCAGCTTTTAAAAGAAAAATTAAGAAATGATAAGTAATATTTTTAAAAAAATTAAGGGGACTTTTTCTACAGATTTATCTATAGATTTGGGTACTGCAAATACACTTATATATGTAAAAGGCAGAGGCATTGTTTTAGATGAGCCATCTGTAGTTGTTGTTAGAGACGATAAATCTACATATGGCAATAAAAAAATTGAAGCTGTTGGTAATGAAGCAAAAAAAATGCTTGGTAGAACTCCAACAGGTTTACAAGCTATTAGACCAATGAAAGACGGTGTAATTTCTGATTTTATGGTTTGTGAAAAAATGCTTCAGCATTTTATAAGAAAAGTTCATGATAGCAAATTGTTTCGACCAAGTCCTAGAGTGCTTGTCTGTGTACCTTGCGGCGCAACGCAAGTTGAAAGAAGGGCAATTAGAGAATCTGCATCTGGAGCTGGAGCAAGAATTGTACATTTAATTGATGAACCAATGGCTGCTGCTATTGGTGCTGGTATGCCAACTGATGAACCGAGAGGCTATATGGTGCTTGATATTGGTGGAGGAACATCTGAGGTCGCAACTATATCTCTAAATGGTATTGTTTATTCATCATCTACAAGAATTGGGGGTGATACGTTTGACGATGCTATAATGGGATATATTAGAAGAAATTATGGTTGTGTAATTGGTTATCCTACTGCTGAAAGAGTTAAACATGAAATAGGATGCGCATACCCAAGCAGTGATTTATTAGAAATTGAGGTTAAAGGTACTAACCTGTCGGCAGGAGTGCCACAATCATTTACTGTAAATAGTAATGAAATTTTAGAAGCTTTACAGGATCCACTACAAGGTATAATAGCAGCGGTAAAAACTGCTTTAGAGCAAACACCACCAGAGTTAGGCGCTGATATTCATGAACGAGGAATGGTTCTAACTGGGGGAGGAGCGCTTCTGAGAGATTTGGATAAGTTGATTACAGAAGAGACTGGCATGTATGTAATTGTCGCTGAAGACCCTATGAGTTGTGTGGCAAGAGGTGGCGGAAAAGTACTTGAAATAATTGATAAAGAAGGAATTGAGTTTCTATCTGTAGAAACATAGTTTCTATTTTCTTTATAAATTAAATGGAACGTATATATAAAAAAAGCACTAGAGAATTTTATACTCTTATAATCTTAATACTGCTTTCTATAACAACAATAATCTTAGATTATAAATACGATAAGGTCTCATATGTTAGATCTCTAGTAAATGATTTAATAGTATATCCTATACATAACATATCTATGTTGCCAAAATCTTTTTTTAGTAGTTTTATGACAGAACACAAAGATGTAGAAATATTAGAAAATGAAATATCGAAACTAAAAAAAGAAAACCTTAGTCTCAAAATTAAAATACAAGAATTAGCCCAACTTAAAGAAGAAAATAATAGGTTACGTGATATACAGAAACAATCTGAAAATATAGCAAAAAAACAAACAATTGTTAAAGTTGTTAGTAATTCTGCAAGTCCAAACAAAAAAATCGTAGTTATAGACAAAGGTACAAATCAAGGTATATATATTGGGCAAAATGTTATTGGTATAAATGGTCTAATTGGTCAAGTAGTTGAAACCAATTTTATGTCATCAAAAGTTATTCTTATAAATGATATAAACCATAATGTACCAGGAGAGGTAAACAGGACTGGAGAAAAAGTTATTATTTCTGGATCTAGAGATAATGATCAACTTACAATTAATTACGCCCCTGTAGACACAACTATTGAGGAAGGGGATGTTATATCAACTTCTGGTATTGCAGAAAGATTTAAACCTAAAATACCTATAGGGAAAGTTATTTTAATAGAAAAAGATCCTGAAAAAAGATTTAGCAAAATAGAAATAGAAGCTTTTGAAAACCTAAATAATCTATCTGAGTTAATACTAATTTGGGATTACAAACCAGTTGAGACTATAAAGAAAAAATAAATGAATAACATAGTTATAATATTATTAAGCACATTAATCTCAATAGTTCTGACTATTTCTACATTCCCTCTGGGTAATGTTTCACCTGACTGGATATATTTGTTCATTATCTATTGGATATTAGCGGCTCCAGGCTTATATAGTTTATTAACAATCTGGCTGATAGGCCTATTAGCTGATGCAACTCTTGGTGCAGTTTTAGGGTTAAACGGATTAGTCTATGTGATTATATCCTTTATAATTTTAAGATCTTATAAATCACTAAGATATTTCACTATACTGCAACAAAGCATAATAGTATTTTTATTATTAGCTATTAAAGCAACAATTATTATTTGGATTGATTCACTTCTTAATATGAATGCTTATACTTATGCCTTATACTGGAGCTGTTTTATAAGCGCTCTATCTTGGCCTATTATCTTCTATAGTCTTCGTTACATTCGTAGAAAATATAATATCTCATAATGAAAATTCTTGCAGATAGCTTAAATAAAGAAAAAGCTATTTTACTCCAAGAAATAATTAAAAATAGTTATCTAAAAACAATAGATGATAAGATACATATTAATTTAAAAAAAAATGAAATATATATAATAAATAATAACTATAAAGTTCCATCTATGATATCTATTAATCATAATAAGATTTTAGGTAAAAAGAATAATAGTATATTTTTGAAATTATTTCCTAAAAAAAATAGTACTGTATTAGACTGTACTGCAGGATTAGCTAGAGATAGCTATATACTTAAATCCCTTGGGTTTCATGTTACCATGATTGAAAAGAATCCTTTATTAATCTTAATGATAAGAAGTTTTATAAAAAGAAATTTAATTTCAAATCTAACGCTTTATCATGGTAATTCTTATGACTTTTTATGCCAAACAAAAAAAATATATGATTATGTTTATATTGATTTTATGTTTAATAAAATTAAGACTAAATCCCTGTCTTCAAAAAATGATGAATTTCTTAAAACTATTTGCAATGACGAAAACAATAAAAATATAATAATTTCAAAAGCAATAAAAAAATGTAAATTGAGAGTGGTAGTAAAGGAAGCAAAATATAGCAAAAACGAATTCTTAAAACCTGACTATGGCATATCTACAAAACTTATTAAATACAATATCTATAATGGTAGCTGTAAATAATTTTAAGTAACACCTTCTAGATTTAGTTGTTTAAATTAAATATAATGGAGATGAACTAGCGCAAAACTTTAAGGAGGTTATGATGAATGAAATAATAAAAAACACGATTTCTGACTCAATTAAGGATTGTGATGTTAAAGTAGAGGGAGAGGAATCGAAATACACTGTGCATATTATAAGCGATGTTTTTCTAGGAAAATCTACAGTTGAAAAACATAAAATTGTGTATGCAGCTTTAGATAAATATATAAAGTCCGGTGAAATTCATGCTTTAACTATAAAAGCATTTACCGTAGATGAGTCTAATCAAGCCAATTAATCAAAAATTCAAATCGTCAAAAATTATCCATGTTGATATGGACTGCTTTTATGCTTCTGTAGAAATAAGAGATAGGCCAGAATTAAAAAATAAACCTGTAGCAGTTGCAGGTAATTCAGATGCTAGAGGAGTTGTCACTACTTGCAACTATGCTGCTAGGAAATATGGTATTAAATCTGCGATGCCTTCTATAACAGCAAAAAAATTATGTCCAAAAATTATTTTTTTACCTGTAAATATGGAAAAATATAGAAAAATCTCAAGTGGAATTCATAAAATATTTAGATGTTATACTAAGATAATAGAGCCAGTGTCACTTGATGAGGCATATTTGGATGTAACAAACTCTAAATATTGTAATGGTGATCCAGATCAAATGGCTAGACAGATTAGACAAAAAATATTTGATGATTTTAATATTACAGCTTCTGCAGGTATATCATCAAATAAGTTTCTTGCGAAACTTGCTAGCGAATGGCATAAACCTAACGGTCAATTTTCAATATATGATGATGAAATAAAAAAATTTATTATATCTCTCCCTATTAGAAAAATTCATGGTGTGGGCAAAATAACTGAAGAAAAATTAGTTAAATTAGGAATTAAAAACTGCAGAGATTTACAAAACATAGAGTATGAAAAATTAGTTAACTTATTAGGTAAATTTGGTATTGCTTTATATTATTTATGTAGAGGCATTGATGATAGAGTTGTAGAAGATAATAAAGTTAGAAAAAGCCTTAGTGTCGAAGACACTTATATTAATGATCTTATATCATTTGAACAATGTTTAAATGAGTTAAAAATAATTTACGAAAAATTAATCAAAAGATTACAACAAAAAGACGGTGGTAAAAAAGCCATAAAAGCATGTTTCATAAAAATCAAATACAGTAACTTTAAAGTTAATAGTTCTCAAATATTGACAACTCAAATTACATTTATGATTTTTCATAATTTATTAGAAAAAATTTATAATTCTAAATCAAGTCCTATTAGATTATTGGGCGTAGGTGTTCAATTTGATAATTCTCCTCAATTAAATTTAAATATCTATTAAATTATACTGGCATTATTAAAAATTTTTTCTTATGATGGGTGAACACTAAACTTTGGGAGTTACAATGAAATTTGAAACAATTGCAATACATGGAGGGTACTCACCAGAACCTACTACTAATGCTGTAGCTGTACCAATATATCAAACTACTTCTTATTCGTTTAGAGATACGCAGCACGGGGCAGATTTATTTGATTTAAAAGAAGCTGGTAATATTTATACAAGGATAATGAATCCTACTTCTGACGTATTAGAGAATCGTGTCGCAGCCATGGAGGGAGGTATTGGAGCGTTAGCATTAGCTTCAGGATCAGCTGCAACTACGTATGCAATTATGACTATATGCGAAGCTGGAGATAATGTAGTTAGTACTGGCACTTTATATGGAGGAACTTATACATTATTTGCACACCAACTTCCAAGATTTGGAGTTGATATAAAGTTTGGTGATCATGACAAAATTGATGAATTAGAAAAGTTAATTGATTCAAAAACAAAGGCTGTCTTCTGTGAGTCCATTGGTAATCCAGCAGGCAATGTTGTTGATATACCAAAAATGGCTAAAATGGCACATAAATATAATATACCTTTAATCGTAGATAATACTGTTCCATCGCCGTACTTATTCAGGCCTATTGAACACGGGGCTGATATCGTAGTACATTCGCTTACAAAATATATGGGTGGTCATGGTACATCAATTGGCGGTATTATTGTTGATTCGGGTAAATTTCCTTGGGCTAAACATAAAAAGAAATTTAGCAGGCTAACTACACCTGATATGTCTTATCATGGAGTTGTTTTTTCTGAAGCATTAGGTGATGCTGCTTTTATCGGCGCAGCTAGGTGTGTAGCACTAAGAAATATGGGGGCAGCTATTTCACCATTTAATAGTTTTTTAATATTACAAGGAATAGAAAGTTTAGCTGTTAGAATGGATAGACATTGTGAAAATGCAGTTAAAGTTTCAAACCACTTACTTAAGGATCCAAATATTACATGGGTAAAATATGCTGGCATGCCAAGTAGTCCTGACTATCAATTAGTTAAAAAACTGATGAACGGGAAAGCTTCGAGTGTATTAAGTTTTGGAATTAAAGGAGGAAGAGCAAATGGATCTAAGTTTATTGATAATTTAGGTTTAATTACAAGACTAGTAAATATAGGTGATGCAAAATCATTAGCATGTCACCCTGCTTCTACAACACATCGACAGTTAGGCCCTGATGAACTTAAAAAAGCTGGAGTTCCAGAAGACTTGGTTAGATTATCAATTGGCATAGAAAACGTAGATGATATTATTGAAGACATAGATCAAGCATTAAGCTCTATATTTGGTAAAAGTAAAAAAAATTAATAAAATAATTATTTCTTAATATAAATTTCTTTTCCTAACGCCTTAAATTCTTTAGATTTTTCATCTAAACCAAAATTAATTGCAATTTTAATATCGTCAATACCTTTTTTATTGGCATAATCTCTTATATCTTGAGTAATCTTCATTGAGCAAAAGTGAGGTCCGCACATCGAACAAAAATGTGCAACTTTTGCACTTTCTTGTGGTAATGTTTCATCATGAAATTGTTTTGATTTATATGGATCCAAACCTAAATTAAACTGATCTTCCCATCTAAATTCAAATCTAGCTTTTGATAATGCATTATCTCTATATCTTGCAGATGGGTGTCCTTTTGCTATATCTGAAGCATGAGCAGCAATTTTATAAGCCATTAAACCTTCTTTAACATCATCCTTATTAGGTAAACCAAGATGCTCTTTAGGGGTTACATAACATAATAATGCAGTTCCAAATGAACCTATATTAGCTGCACCGATAGCTGAAGTTATATGATCATAGCCTGGCGCTATGTCTGTAACTAATGGTCCGAGTGTATAAAATGGTGCTTCGTAACATAAAGATTCTTCCATAACTATGTTTTCTTTTATTAAATGAATTGGTATGTGTCCTGGTCCTTCAATCATAACTTGAACGTCATTATTCCATGCCTTTTTTGTTAATTCTCCTAAAGTTTTTAATTCTGAAAATTGAGCATCATCATTAGCATCTGCTATACTGCCTGGTCTTAAACCATCGCCAAGTGAAAATGTTACATTATATGTTTTCATGATTTCACAAATATCTTCAAAATGAGTATACAAAAAATTTTCTTGATGGTGTGCCAAACACCATTTAGCAATTATTGAACCTCCTCTTGAAACAATTCCAGTCACTCTATTCATTGTTTTAGGAATATACTTTAATCTAACCCCAGCATGTATCGTGAAATAATCAACTCCTTGTTCAGCTTGCTTAATAAGGACTTTTTTAAAGATATCATATGTAAGATCTTCTGGTTTTCCATTAACTAACTCTAGCGCCTCATAAATAGGAACGGTTCCAATTGGAACAGGCGAATTTCTAATAATTTTCTCTCTAGTTTCATAAAGATTTTTTCCAGTAGATAAGTCCATAACTGTGTCTGCTCCCCATCTAACAGCCCATAGGAGTTTATCTAATTCCTCGTCTATATCAGATTTGACAGGGGAGTTTCCAATATTTGCATTTACTTTTGTAAGAAATTTTTTTCCTATTATCATAGGTTCTAACTCAGGATGATTTATATTAGACGGAATAACCGCTCTTCCTTCGGCAATTTCTTTTCTAACAAACTCAGGAGTAATTTTACTTTCTGATTTTACATTATTTATAAATGTATTTTCTCTAATTGAGACAAACTCCATCTCTGGAGTTATAATACCTAGTTTTGCATAATGCATTTGAGATACATTTTTATTATTTTTACTTTCCCTTGTTATTACAGATATACTTTTTTTCTTCTTTGATTCCTTAAATATTGGCGAGATATGTTGTCGACTATATTCTCTTGTATCATCTCTATCGTTAATCCAATCTTGTCTAATTTTATCGAGTCCTTTAAAAACATCAATATTATGGTTTCCATCTGTATATGGGCCCGTAGTATCGTAAACATATATTGGGTCATTTTTCTCGGTTATTCCATTAAGGTTGGTTGCTGTCTGCTCAATCATCCTAAATGGTACTCTTATATTTTCTTTTGTACCTGTTATGTAAGTTTTTTTTGAATTTGGGAAATTCTCTAGATATTGATTTATATTAATCTTCTTATTACTCATTAATTGCGCACTCTATAATCAATGTTTTAATTGACTTATACTATAACAATACTAAACTTACCAATGAAATGAAAGACCATAATAACTATACAATGGATGCGGTTAAAAATAATATAAGATCTCAGAATGTAATTGATGAGAATGTTCTTAATGCTATTAGTGTTGTGCAAAGAAGTGAATACTTGCCAGAAAATTATAAAAGTTTTGCTAATGTAGATATTGATATACCTATTGCTCATGGGCAAAAAATGTTGACGCCGTCCGTTGAAGCTAAAATTATGCAGTCACTTACCATAAAAAAAGATGAAAACATTCTTGTGTTAGGTTCGGGGACTGGTTATCTAGCTTCTTGTGTGTCATTGTTATGCAATAAGGTACATGGCATTGATTATTACGAGGACTTTGTTAAACTATCTTTGCAAAATAAAGATAAATTTTCTTTTAAAAATTTATCTTTTGAAAAAAAAGATATATCATCGAACTGGAAAATAATTGGAAAATTTGATGTTTTAATTTTTACATTTAGCATTGAGTCTATAGATATAATTATTTCTAATATGTCGAAAAATTCTCGCGCTTTTGCTTTTTTAGGTAATAATAATTCTCCAATTAAATCTGGTGTTATAATTAAAAAAACAGATGACAGTAGTTATACAACAGAGCATATTTTACAAACAAGTATTGCGCCTATAATACAAAATGATGCTTGAAAATAGTCCAAAGGAAATTGAGTCATTAATTAATAATAATGACAAAATAATCATTCTTGATGTTAGAGAAAAATGGGAATATGATATATGTCATATCAAAAATTCATTAAATATCCCAATGGGGCAACTAGTAGATAGGATAAGTGAATTTGATAAATGTGATTTATATGTCATTGTGTGTCACCATGGCATTAGAAGTAGAATGATTGGTAAATATTTAAGTAATATAGGGTTTACAAATATAGTGAATTTAACTAACGGTATAGATGGTTGGGCAGATGAAATTGATAATACAATGGAAAAATATGTTTAAATTTTATAATTTTTTAATATTAATAATATTGATTTTTCCTCAATATTTATATTCCGCTGATTTAATGGATATTTACAATAGATCACTGAAACATAATAATGACTTAAAAATCATAGTGAATAATCATAAAATTTCTGAGGAATTATATAACCAAACTTCATCTACTATTTTTCCTACTGTGAGTTTATCAGCAAATAGTAATAAAACAGAAATAAATAAATACATAGGATCAGGAACCAACACGGATTATACAACTGATACATACTCTATAAATATTACTCAACCAATTTTTAGATTATCCTTTTTTGATGAATTAGAAAAAGCTAATGATTTAATTAAAAAATCAAATCTTGTAGTATTGAACCAAGAAAAAATTATCATGATTAAATCTGCAGAACTATATTTTAATTTAATAAACAAAAGAAACGAAATTTCTGCTGCTATGAATAAAGAAAAAATGATGTCTTTGAAATATGATAATAGTAAAAAATTATTTCAAAGGGGATTAATAACTGATGCAGAATTAAATAGACATAGAAATAATTATGATTTGTCACTAATAGAATATGACATGGCTGAAAATAATCTTGACCTTTCAGAACAGGATATCTATATATTTGCAGGTAAAAAAATTGAAGAAATTCATAACCTGGACACAGAAATTGAAATACCAATAAGTAATTACGACATTGTTTACGTTATGTCAAAAGCTTTAGCGTTTGATGAAAATATTAAAATGGCAGAATATGATGTCAGCATAAGTAAAAATGATATGAGATCTAATAAGTCGCAACATTATCCAACTCTAGACTTAGTTGCATCTTATGATTATTCTGATGTTAGTAGTGGTACACGTTTTGGGGCAACTAGACAAGAAGCTAGCACGGTTGGAGTGTCTTTGAATTTTCCTATATATCAGGGTGGTTTTCAAACAGCTAAAATCAATGAAGCAAGATACGTATATGAAAATGCACAAATTAATTTAGATCAGATGAAACGAAATTTAAAAAAAGAGATTATAGAAAAAATTAACATGCATAATCTATTAAAAAAAATGATTTTTGCAAAAAAAACAGATTACCAAAATACCAATCAAAATTATAAATCTGCAAAAAAAGGATTTATGTCTGGAACATATACAGATGTAGAAGTTCAAGAAACTAAACTGAAGCTTATACAAGCTAAGAATAGTTATATAAAAACATCTCTAGATTATATTTTAATTGATCTTAAATTAAAGAAATATTCATCTTCCTTAACAAAAGATAATATTAAAGAAATAAATACTATGCTCATCTGGTAATAAATGTATACCGAATGATTAAATATAATTTTTTTCTTTATTTAATCTCCCCTCTATTAATAATTAAACTTATTTTTAATGCAATCTATAGAAAAAATGG
>CAJWJQ010000013.1:0-27825 GCA_913041905.1 uncultured Gammaproteobacteria bacterium | reverse complement strand
AAGACAGGGACTTCTACTTTTTCAAACATTTTAAGTCCTTTGCGCGCATCTATTAATGATATGTCTTGCGGGGTAGTAACAATTACAGCTCCGCTTACAGGTATTTTTTGACACAAAGTTAATTGCACATCACCTGTTCCTGGTGGTAAATCTACTATTAAAAAATCAACATCTTTCCAATTAGTATCTGTTAATAATTGTTCAAGAGCTTGGGTTACCATAGGTCCTCTCCATATCATTGGTGTATCTTCTTCAACCAACAATCCTATAGACATTGCTTGCAACCCATGTCCAACTTTAGGTTGTAATGTTTTGCCATCCTCAGAATCAGGTCTTCCAGATAAACCCAACATTCTTGGAATACTAGGACCATAAATATCTGCATCTAAAATTGCAGCAGTGGCTCCTTCTTCTTTAAGCGCTAATGCTAAATTTACAGCTACTGTTGATTTACCTACGCCTCCTTTACCAGATGCGACGGCTATAATATTTTTGATTCCTTTCACCCTTTCAAGGCTTTTCTGTACAGTGTGCGCTATAACCTCATAACTTAAATCTAGCGTTAATTTTGCACTCGGATAAGCCTCTATAATTTTTGCTGTCAAATTTTCATGAAAATCTTGCATAATACCTTCTGCAGGCCAGCCCAGGACGACTTTAATTGAGACATTATCTCCATTTACGGTTATATCTTTAACCGTATTTCCGCTGATAAGGTCAGTTCCCATATATGGGCAATGATAATCTTTAAGAATTGATTCGATGTTTTCCTTTTGCATGCAACTATTTTATATAATTATGCGTTAAAATATACAGTATATTTCTGTTTGATATATTATAACGGTTTAAAATAAATTTAATAACAATAAAATAAATAAGTCTTTATGAGAAAAATACTAGTTACAAGCGCCTTACCTTATGCCAATGGATCAATTCATCTAGGGCATTTAGTTGAATATCTACAAACAGATATTTGGGCTAGAAGTCAGAAAATGTCAGAAAATGAATGCATATACATATGTGCCGATGACGCTCATGGAACGCCAATTATGTTAAAAGCACAGGAATTAGGTATTACACCTGAGGAATTAATTAAAAAAACTTTTAAAGAGCATGTGAAAGATTTCGAAGATTTTAATATAAAATTTGATAATTATTATTCTACTCACTCAGATGAGAATAAAGATTTTTCAGAATTTATTTATAAAAAATTACAAGACAAAGGTGATATAAAGTCCAAAACTATTAAACAGTTTTTTGATGAATCTGCAAAAATATTTTTACCAGACAGGTATATTAAAGGGGAATGTCCAAAATGTAATGCTAAAGATCAGTATGGAGATTCCTGCGAGGAATGTGGTGCTACTTATTCTCCTACTGATTTAATTAATCCCATCTCTATAATATCCAAATCAACTCCTATTACAAAGGAAACAGAACACTTCTTTTTTGAACTTAGTTCTTACGAAAAATTTTTAAAAAAATGGATTTCTAATACTACCCAAAATGAAATAAAAAATAAATTATCAGAGTGGTTATCAGAAGGTTTAGCGGATTGGGATATTACAAGAGACGAACCTTATTTTGGATTTACAATACCTAACACTAAAAATAAATTCTTCTATGTTTGGTTAGATGCCCCTGTTGGTTATATAGCTTCTTTTAAAAATTATTGTGATAAACATAATATAAATTTTGATGAATATTGGAATAAAGACTCAACATGTGAACTTTATCATTTTATAGGTAAAGATATTGCATACTTTCATGCGTTATTTTGGCCGGCAATGTTAGAAGGTTCTGGGTTTAGAAAACCAAATGCTGTATTTTGTCATGGCTTTCTAACTATTGATGGTGAGAAAATGTCAAAGTCTCGTGGAACTTTTTTTAATGCAAGGACTTATCTTAATCATCTTAATCCTGAATATTTAAGATATTATTTTGCAAGTAGGCTTACAAATAAAATTGAAGATATAGATTTAAATTTTGATGATTTTAAATCTAGAGTAAATTCAGACCTTGTAGGCAAAATAATAAACATAGGAAGCAGATGTGCAAAATTTATTAATAAAGATTTTAATAATAAGCTATCACCATCTTTAAATAATGCAGGATTAATCAAAGATGTTTTAAATAATAGTAAAAAAATAATAGAGAACTATGAATCTAGGAGTTTTGCAACCAATGTAAGACTTATTTCCTCCTTGGCAGATAATGTTAATAAATATCTAGATGAGGAAAAGCCTTGGGTAAAAATAAAAAATAAAGATAACCAAGAAATAGTACATAAAATTTGCACAGATGGTATAAATTTATTTAGAATATTAATGGGATATTTAAAACCAATTCTTCCCGTGGTATCAAGTAAAACTGAAAAGATTTTAAAATGTGATGCTATCAATTGGAAAAATATTCATGATCTTCAGTTATCTAAAGATATTATGAATTTTGAGCCAATAATTACGCGCATTGAAGAAGATGCAATAGAGTCTATGAAAAAAGAAGCGAAGGAAGAAAATAATGTCTAATGAAAAAATAACTATAGATGATTTTATAAAAGTTGATTTAAGAATAGGTAAAATAATACATGCTGAAGAAGTAGAAGATTCTCGTAAAATGTTAAAATTAAAAATTGATATTGGAGACGAAGAAAGAACTATTTTTGCTGGTATAAAAAAATCTTATACTCCTGAGGACTTAATAGATAAATTAGTAGTGGTAATAATAAATCTTATGCCTAGGGAAATGAAATTTGGCACCTCAGATGGAATGATGCTTGCAACTTCTAACCAAGATGAAATTATTATTATTCAGCCACAAAAAAATGTTAGCCCAGGGTCAAAAGTCTCATAATGAAAAATGTAAAAGATAAAATGACAGATACAATTCTCAAAGCATTGCCTCAGTTACAATGCAAGAAATGTACGTATGATGATTGTAAATCATACGCTGTAGCCATAACTAAAAATAATGAATCTGCTGATAAATGTGAACCTGGTTCTACAAAAACGAAAAATCAATTACTAAAAATTTTAAAAAATAATTCAACTGTAATGGTTAACGAAATTAAATCATATCATATAGCTGATATTGATATAGATGAGTGTATAGGTTGTACAATATGTATAAAAGTTTGTCCCGTAGATGCAATCATAGGTGCGCGTCACCAACAGCATCATATTATAGAAGATAGGTGTAATGGGTGTGAACTATGTATAGAGCAATGCCCTGTGGATTGTATGAAAATGAAAACAAATGCTCAAAAAATATCCTGGGTTTGGCCAAGCCACCAATCAGAAGAGTCGGAAAAAAATTATTATAATAAATTAACTAGAATCACTATGATAGAAAAGCAGAGAAAATTACATCAAGGCGAACTATATGATGAGAGGGAAATACAAAATTATATACAATCTGCTATAGAGAAAGAATCACTTAAACATAAGTCTACAAAGAAATATGAATAAAGATAATATAATATCTATATTTAAAATTCTTAAAAAAAATAATCCGGACCCTGTGACTGAATTACATTATAAAAATAAATTTCAATTATTAATTGCGGTCATACTATCAGCACAAGCAACGGATAAAAGTGTAAATGCTGCTACTAAAAATTTATTTAAAGTTGCTGGTACCCCAAAAAAAATGTTGAGTATGGGTGAAGTGAAGTTAAAATATTATATTAAAACAATTGGCTTGTATAATGCAAAAGCTAAAAATGTAATCAAAACTTGTAAAATTATATTTGATAACTACAAAAATGAAATACCTAATAATCGTGAAGATTTAGAAAAACTACCTGGGGTCGGTAGAAAAACTGCTAATGTTGTTTTAAATAATGCATTTGGCCAACCAACAATTGGTGTTGATACCCATGTTTTTAGAGTCTCTAATCGTCTTGGCTTGGCTCCAGGAAAAAATGTCTTGGAGGTTGAGAGGAAGTTAGAGAAAAATGTACCAGAAAAATATAAATTGCATGCTCATCATTGGCTAATAATTTTAGGCAGATATACTTGTATTGCTAGGAAACCAAAATGTTTTAGCTGCAAGGTATTAGAATTTTGTAATTATAAAAACAAGAGAATCCAATGAATAAAGCTGCTTGGATCTTTTCAACCATTCTCTTTATTTTTTCTCTTAAACTATTTAATTTTTCATGGACCTCTATTTTTTTAATTTATGCATCTATAATTATTTTATATTTGGCTTTGCAAGTTAAAAATAGACATATTGGACTCCCATCAGTAGTAGCTACGTTTACAATTTTAATTATTTTATATCTATTTGGGCTTGTTGGTAACTGTCACCTTTGTTCTACAAAAAAAGATGGGTTAATATTTTTCTGCAATAGATTAATTGATATGGCGCCACTAAATTATGATCAACAATTAGGTGATAAAAATTGTATTAAGGAATTAATTTGGGTTTGGCCTCCAAAACAAAACTAGCTTTTTTTATTTTTTATTATTTGCCATAACTTTTCCATTTCCTTGGGGTTGGCAAATGATTTTCCTTGTTCTTTTAAAATCGAGTTGACTTGATTAAATCTTTTCTCAAATTTGATATTTGCATTATCTAAAATTTCTTGTGGATCAACCTTTAAATGCCTAGTTAAACAAAGGAATGTAAAAAAAAGATCTCCCAGCTCTTCTCTTATTGCTTTTTTATCTTTGTTCTGAATGGCCGCTTGAACTTCTTGTGTCTCTTCTTTTAGTTTAGTTATAACACCGTCTATTTCCAGCCAATCTAGGCCAATATCTCTAGCTTTAATTTGTAAATCTATGGATTCTTTAAAAATATCTTTCTTGCTCATGAGGAAAATTTATAATCGGTTTTACTAAGTATATCTTTTTTATCAAAAATTACTTAATTATCATGTAATATTAGCAAATGGAAAAGAAAACTGTGGATAAGATAAGTGAATGGGTCAAACAATACTATTCATCTCCATTTAAAATAGAGGTTGCATCATCTGATGCAAGTTTTAGATCGTACTATAGAATCACTTCCGATAATGATGTGAAAATTGTTATGGATTCACCACCAGACAAAGAACCATTGCAGCCATTTCTTGATATAAATAAAAGGTTGTTGGAGGCAAAAATAAATGTGCCTATCATATATGAGATTAACGAGCCGTCTGGTTTAGTGCTGATGTCTGATTTAGGGAAAATAAAATATTTAGATGCTTTAAATAATGAGACTGTTTTTTGTTTATATACTGACGCTATAGATGTTATTAATGTGATGCAAAGTAACGTAAACGCATCTGGATTAAATGATTTTAACAAACAAGAACAAGCCAGCGAGCTAACACTTTTTAAAGAATGGTTTTTAAAAAAACATCTTAATATTGACGAAGCTACTATTATTTCTACAAATTTAGATGCAGCATTTAATTTGTTATTAGATAATATAACAAAAATACCTACTACATTCATACATAGAGATTTTCATTCCAGAAATTTAATGTTGGCAGAAACTAACAATCCAGGTGTATTAGATTATCAAGATGCGATGATAGGCCCAATAACCTATGATTTAGTTTCTCTTTTAAAAGATTGTTATATAGAGTGGGATGAAATATTGATAAAAGATATGTCTAAATCATTATATACAAAAATTAAAGATCAACATCCATCTAGTTCTTTTGAAGAATTTATGTATTGGTTAGATACCAATGGCGTGCAAAGGCACCTAAAGGCAATAGGTATTTTTTCAAGATTAAAATACAGAGATAATAAATCTTCGTACATGGATGATATAAAAAGGACTTTTAATTATATTGATAATATTATAAATAAATATCCTGAAATGAATGAAATGAAAATGGCATTTGATATCTTGGATATTAAAGGAAAACTATGACAACAAAAGCAATGATATTAGCATCTGGTAGAGGCGAACGAATGATGCCTTTAACTAAAGACATGCCAAAGGCAATGTTAAAAATTGGAAACGTTACTTTAATTGAGGATAAGATCTTACGATTATCAGAGTCAGGAATACAAGAGATAATAATTAATGTGGGTTATTTAGGTAACCAAATTAAAGATTATGTTGGAGACGGCTCTAAATACGGTGTTAAAGTTACCATTAGCGATGAAGGCGACATGCCTATAGGTACTGCAAATGGTATTAGAAAAGTAATAGACTTATTCCAGAATCAGCCATTTATTGTGGTTAATGCTGATATATGGACAAATTATTTATTTGTTGATTTAAAAGATGAATTAATTAAAGATTCTCTTGCACACCTAGTATTAGTAAAAAAACCAAAATATCATGATGGCGATTTTAATTTGAAAGATAATAAAATTATCCCAGGAAAAAATTTTACCTATACAGGAATGGGAATATTCCATCCAAATTTATTTTTAAAACACTCTGATAAAGAATTGGGTATTATCCTAAATAAAGAAGAAAATATTGGTGCGGAAATATATTCTGGAATGTGGAATGACATTGGAACACCAGATAGGTTAAATGAAGCCAGAAAATCAATTTCACTCTAAATAAAAATTAATCTGTTGATAATATCTCAAATGATTTAATTTCGTAATTACCTTTAAAGTTATCTACTAAAATATATTTTACGTTTGATTTTAAGGGCCCCATATAACATTGCTCAATTAGATTTGTAATCACTTCCTCTTCTCCAACTAATAAAGCTTCTACTTCGCCTGTTGTTTTATTTTTAACCCACCCAGAAACACCATATCTTATAGCAAAAGTTTGAAGCCAAAAACGATAACCAACTCCTTGTACCTTTCCAAAGACTTTTATGTGTTTCTTTGTAAGTGAGCTCAAAGTATAAGCATTGTTCCCCAGACTATAAATATAGCGCCAGTGGAATATCTAAAAAGCAAAGGGAAACGGTAAGATAGTTTTTCAAACATTACAAATAAAGTCAAAACGACAACCCATAGTATATTCATAACTCCGAGGGCAAATAATGTCATCATTAAAAACCAACAACAACCTATGCAATAAAAACCATGTTTATATCCTATTAAGAATGCTCCGAAATTACCATCTTTCCAATTGTTCATTAAAAAACTTAGTGGGGACTGACAAACAGATAAACATGCATCTTTGAAAGGTGTGAATTGATAAATTCCCGCAAGAATTAAAACAGCTGAAGCTAGGTATGCATGCGTAGGTTCCATCATTGGGTTTAACAAACCAGCTTTATGCATCCCATATTGTGGAAAAGTAATGACTAGACTAAATAAAACCCAACTTATTAAATATCCTAAAAGTAATATCAGAGATGATGCAGATGGTTGATTATCTCGTTTTTTATTTGCATTAAGAGCAGTAAACAACATAACCATAGGCAATATAGAAGGCGTCATCATAGCTATCATCATGACCGACCACATAATAAACAATAATAAGAAATCTTTAAGCATCCATTCACCTTGTGATGGAGGCATCCACATCAAGATGGTGTCAAGAATGCCAGTCTTTTTGTTATCCATAGACATAGATTGGCTCATATCCATTTGCATGCTTGAATTTTCTACAAATGGTAGAGTTCCCATGTTCCAACCCATGCCAATTATATATCCCCAAGAAACAATTAAAATTATTAAAACGCCAATATAAACCGTCATACGATCTTTTAATGGTGCTTTTTCAATAGTTTTATTATTCACACTTTCCATTTGTAAAATTAAAAAGCCTACTCATTTAATGAGTAGGCTTATCTTGATTTTGATTTAGGCTTTTTCAACCGCTGTTTGTTTAGCTGCGCCATCCATATAAACAAAAGGCGAACTTAAACCATTTCCACCTTCAAATGTATGGTCAATTCCATGATCGCTATAAGTCATTATAGATGCTCTGTTTATAGTGATTGGGAATGGAGGTGCTACAGCCAATGGAGTATCGTGTACTACAATTGGTCTACCATTTGCTCCAGCTAATTGTTCCATTTTATTTTCTCCAACTCCATGAATTATTAGATGTCTATGTGGAGACTTCTCTGTAAAACTTATACCAGCTGAACGAGTTGGTAAAAATTCACGCGGTCCTCCTTCTTCACCTTTAACTAAACTTGCGACCACGCCTAAGTGACCGCCGTGTATTCCATGATACGCTTCAGTTAAAGCTGCATGTTGTGCACTACTTGCATCATCATCTATATATAATGCAACTGTAAACCCACCTTTCAGTAAATTTTTTGGAGCGTGTAGAAACATAGCCACATTTAATCCACTAACATCAACGGTACCAACATGTCCTTTGTCTATGTGCCATCCAAGCATTGCTGTGCAATAACCTGTGGTTGGATCCAATAATAATAGACATGGACAGATTGTCTCACACGTACAGCTTTCGAAGTAATTACCTCTTAAGTACATTGTGTGATCAGCCAAAGCAGCGTCTGCATCCTTTGGTTTAAATAAAGAACCCACAATTGGAGTTGCTGCTGCAACTGTTGCTAATCCTTTCATGAAACTTCTTCTTGAACTAGATATCTTAGATAGAAGCCCCTTATCTTCTTTGTTAATTTGATTTATCATTTTTTAACCCCTAAATCGATTTTGTTATATAACATAATGATTGTAACAAAAAAAAAGAATGTCATGATGATTTTTTATATATATTAATAAAATAAATTGGCATTATATTAGCATGTACTAATATTTATATATGAAAATAACTATGACAGTAATCAAATATATAGAATAAATATTGTGATATCTTAGTAAGTAGCAGTATAATGTTAGTTCGTTATAACAAATTAATGCCGCAAAGGGGGGCAAATGAAAAACTTTAAAGTAATGTCTGTCTTGATGCTAACAGCTGTTCTTACAGCATGTGGTGGTGGTGTAGGTACACCTCCGAGTGAATACACAGCTACTATTTATCCGATTGAAGGTGACTTCGATCGTTTTGAAACTGTTGGTCCTTTTTCATCAAGAGACGAATGTACAGCAAAAGCAAAAGAAATGAATGCTGCTGCATATTCATGTGATCCTGTACCACCTGCACCAAAGTAGAATACAGGTAAAATACAGAAAAATTCAAGCCACTATATTATTAGTGGCTTGTTTTTTTAGTATGCAGAAATAAAATCTCTAACAAGATCATAAGTCCTTAAAGCTATATTTCCAACTATTCCATTATTAATAGTTATATCGTCGATTTGAATTATGGGTGCAACAAAATTGGTAGAACTACAACACCATACTTCATCGGCAATCTTTAAGTCAGACTCGGTAACATCTTTCTCAAAAACATCTAAACCGTTTTCTCTAAGTAGATTTATTAATAAATCTCGTGTGACTCCTGGTAATAAATCAACACTAAGCTTGGGCGTAAATATTTTATTATCTTTTACAATAAATACATTGCTTGCTGATCCTTCTGTTAGCTTGTTATCTCTTATTAATAGGGTCTCATAAAAACCATTCTGTGATGCATAATTTTTTAAAAGTACACTCCCTAAAAGAGATATACTTTTAATATTAGATTTTGTCCATCTGAAATCACTTTGTATGCAAGCTCTAAAACCTTTTGATATTTCATCTTTATTAAATACAGAGTAATTCTCTCCCATGATCAGAACAGTTGGTTTAATTTTTTCTGGGTATATATGTTGTCTAGTATTCTGAACTCCTCGTGTAATATGAATATAGAAAAAATAATCTTCATATTTATTTTTATCTACCAACGTTTTAATAATGCCCTCAGTATTATTTATATCAAAACCACTGTTTTTCATCCCAATTAAATTTAGGCTATTTTCTAACCTTTTGAGATGTTTGTCTAAAAGAAAAATTTTTTTTCCATACAGAGGGATAAGTTCATATACACCATCACCAAATAAAAAACCTCTATCCATAATAGAGATATTTGCATTAGTTCTTGGAATATATGCTCCGTTTAAATATATTTGTTCTTCCATGCTAATTTTTTAGAATAGAATCTAAGGTTCTTTGGTATATACTACCTGGCCCAATAGCTTCCATGGCAAATAATTCAATCCTTGTTACTGTTTTATTGTTCAACTGTATGGCAACAAAACCTACTTTTTCTCCTATTTCAACAGGTGCAGTTAAATTTTTATCTACAATATATTTTTTCTTAATTTTTTTTATTGATCTTCTAGGTATCGATACATACGCATCTTCTTTAACGCCTAAAGAAATTTCACTTTTCTCTCCATTATATAATCTAGCATTATGAATATTGTCATCAGCATTAAAAATTTTATGAGTTTCATAAAATCTGAAACCATATTCTAGTAATGCTCTAGATATATTAGTTCTTTGTTCAGGATTTTTTGCTCCCATTACAACAGATATTAGTCTTCTCTTGCCTCTATTGGCTGAACTGACCAAACAATAACCTGCTTTTTTTGTATACCCAGTTTTAATACCATCTACACTGTTATCTAAATATAAAAGCTTATTTCTAGAATACTGTTTGATTTCATTATAGATATATGACTTATTTGCGTAATATCTATATTCCTTTGGAAAATTTTTAATAAGGGATTTTGATAAAGTTGCCATGTCTTTTGCCGTAGTATAAAGATTATCATCTGGCAAACCAGTTGAATTAGCATACTGTGTATTGGTTAAACCTAAGTTCTCGGCAATCTGATTCATATAAACTGAAAATGTTTCTTCGTCACCGGAGATGTGTTCTGCTAATGCAACGCTTGCGTCATTACCCGATGAAGTAATAATACCGTGAAGTAAGTCAGAGACTTTAACTTTTTTGCCGACCTCTATAAACATTTTAGATCCTCCAGTTTTCCATGCCTTTTTACTTACCAACACTCTTTCGTTCAAACTCAAAGCATTATTTTGAAGTTCTGTGAATGCAATATATGATGTCATAATTTTTGTTATGCTTGCAGGAGGAAGTATTAAATCAGGATTTTTAGAAGCTATTATCATTCCGCTATCATAATCCATAAGAACATATGATTTAACGCTTGCATTGGGTGGTTTAGGTATCGGAGCAGAATGTGTAACAGAACTTATCAAAAATACAAATAATATAATAATGTACTGCATGGTATGTTTAAGTGAAATATTCATAAGATTTAAGAGATTATATCATATTTCATAATCTTTCCATCCTCGATTTTGCACTCCTAATCTCTTTACTCAAAAAATAAACAGCTAGTGCGTACAAACGACTTCTATTATAACGAGTGATAACATAAAAGTTTTTATGTCCAAAACTATAAACATTACCGTCTTTTTCTTTTCTTCCAATAACAGAAACTAACGAAGATGGTTCAATTGATATATCAGAAGATAGACCGTGTTTTTGATAGTTAGAATATGATATTTTTGGTCGATATGATTTTTTAGATTCATTTTTTATAAAGTTAGACTCTGACTCTAAGTAGATAACCTTAGACATAATTGGTTGATTTTTTTTCCAACCATTTCTTTTAAAATAATTTGCAACACTCCCTATAATGTCCTCGGTTGAATCCCATAAATCGATTTTTTTATCATTATTAAAATCTACCGCATAATTTCGATAACTGCTTGATATAAACTGTGGTTGACCAAGGGCGCCCGCGTATGAGCCTTTTATGGAGCTAGGATCAAATTTATTCTCTCTACACATAAGTAAAAAATTTATAAGCTCTGTTTTAAAAAATTTGGATCTTCTGCCTTTGTTTGGACCAAAAGATAATGAGGCTAATGTATCAAAAGTTTTGAACGTACCAGTTCTAGTTCCATACTTACTTTCAATTCCAATAATAGAAATAATTATTTCCGGTGGTACTCCATATTTTTGATGAGCTTGTTGAAGATCTTTTTTATTTTTAAGCCAAAACTCTAATCCTCTTCTTATATTATTTTTTGTTACAAATAATTTTTTATAATTTGTACAATTTTTATCTTTTTTATCACAACCATTCCAAGTTAGTGTTCTTTCAGGTGCTTTTTTAAAAAACTTTTTAATTCTCTTTTCAGGAATAATTTCAATAAAAAGCTTTTCTAGTTCTGCTTTATTAAAATTGTGTTTTGTGTGCATATGATTTATAAAGTTTTTAACTTCATTATTATCATAACCATCAAGATCAGCTTGCACATTAGTCCAAAGTATAAGAAATATTATAGTTAACGAGATTTTTTTTATCACTTTCTAAGTATCCTTTGATGAGATTTAACTGACATAATCATGCCAAATGTAGCAAACAGGGTAACCATTGAAGTTCCTCCATAGCTCATAAACGGAAGTGGCGCACCAACTACTGGGAGAAATCCAATAACCATTCCTACATTTACTAATACATATAAAAATATTGTTAGGCTCAGTGTTCCTGATAAAATCCTACCAAAATTATCGGTGGCTTTAACTGAAATACTTAAACCTCTTAAGGCAATAAATAAATAAAGGGTCATTAAGAGTATAACTCCTAAAAAACCAAATTCCTCTCCAAAAGCTGTAAAAATAAAATCAGTCGAATGCTCAGGTACAAAGCCTAGTTTTGATTGTGTTCCATTAAATAACCCTTTGCCAAAAAAACCACCAGACCCTAAAGCAATTTTAGATTGCATAAGATGATAACCCGATCCCATTGGATCAGATTCTGGATTAAAAAATGTTAGTACTCTTTCTTTTTGATAATCATGCATGTTCATCCATAACACAGGGGCTAAAAGAAACCCACCCACTGTACTGCCAATAAAAAATTTTAAAGATATTCCAGCTAATAATATTGCTATTGCACCAGACATGCCGATTAAAAGAGCGGTACCCAAGTCTGGTTGTTTTATTATCATCAAGACAGGGGTTAACACAATAATAATCGATACAAATAGATATTTAGTTTTAGGTGGTAAAGGTTTATTAGAATAATAATAAGCAACCATAAGAGGTACAAAAATTTTCATTAATTCTGATGGTTGAAATTTTATAAAATATAAATCTAACCATCTGTCTGCAGTATTACCAACACCAAAAAAAAGAACTAAGATAAGTAAGACTAAAGTGAAAATATATAGAATAGGAGAAAAAAGTTTTAAATTATCTGGGTGCACTTGTGCAATAAATATCATAGTAACTATTCCAATCGTAACTCTTGTGAATTGTTTAATAACTAAACTTAAATCTCCCCCAGAACTACTATAAATAGTTGTTAAACCAAAAATTGTAATAATTATTATTGCAATAAATAATTTTGTATCAATATGCAATAAAGACGATAAACCTGAGAATGGTTTAACTCCATCACGTATATATTCACTCATTATTAGATACCACTGTTTTTTTATTCTCCATATAATATTCTATAGTATCACGTGCAATAGGAGCTGCCGTAGACGATCCTCCTCCTCCGTGCTCTACAATAACCGTAACTACAATTTCAGGGTTTTCAAATGGGGCATAGCTAATAAATAAAGCATGGTCTTGTAATATCTTTTTACTTGATTGTCCTTTTTCTGCATCTTGTGAATATACTTGCGCCGTACCAGTTTTCCCAGCTATCTCAATATTACCTATTTTTTTTAAACGCGACGCAGTTCCCACGCCCCTTTCATTTGTCACTCTCCACATTGCATGGTGAACAATATCTAAGGAGTCATGGTCTACATTCGGTGTTATAAATTTATTATCTTCTGCTTCATAATTAATAAAATCTCCAGTTTTAGAATCCTGAGAGCGTAAAAACAAATGCGGGGTATATGTTTGTCCTGCGGTAGCTATAGATGCAGTTGCTAGCGTTAATTGTATTGGTGTAGATAAAAAATAACCTTGTCCTATACCAATGTTTAATGTTTCGCCAGGATACCAAGGTTGTTGTAAATTTTTTCGTTTCCATGCTCTATCCGGTATTAAGCCCACTGATTCATTATATAGATCTATGTAAGTTTTTTTCCCAAAGCCATATTTATAAAGATTTTCGCTAATAATATCTATACCGACTAACTCAGAGACTCTATAAAAGAAAACATCACAAGATTGTGTTATAGCATATGATAAATCAGCAGGCCCATGCCCTTCTTTTTTCCAACATTTAAACGGTCTTTTATGATTAGCAAGCTTATATGCGCCTGAACATGATACAAATTTTTTACTATTAATAATGCCCTCATCCAATGCAATAAGCCCAATAAAAGGTTTAAGTGTTGATGCCGGAGGATATTGTCCATTAATAGCTCTGTTAATCATTGGCTTTCTTTTATCTTGTAATAGTTTGTTGTAATCTTTTTGTGAAATTGATTTAGTAAAAAGATTTATGTCATATCCAGGCGCGCTTACAAAGGCTAGTATTTCACCATTATTTGGATTCATTGCAATTACACTACCTTCTTTGTTTTTCATTTTTTTATAAATAAATTTCTGTAAATTTAAATCTATTGTCAGATAAATATCATCCCCTCTTCTTGATTCTTTTGTTTCAATTGTTCTTATAACTTCACCAAACGCATCTGTTTCGAGTTTTTCAAACCCTGACTCACCAGCCAAAATATTTTGATAAAATCTTTCAATTCCAAGCTTCCCAATTTCTACCATTCCCTCTTGAATTTTAACCACTTCTGACTCTATATCTGAATCTGATACTTTACCTATGTACCCAAGGATATGTGCTGTAGCATAAGGATGTGTGTATGCTCTTCTAGATTTAATACCTAATTCAATTTCTGGCAATATATGTTTATCAACTGATATTTTTGAATACTCATCCATTGTTATGTCTTCTAAAATAGTAATGTCTTTAAGTCTTCTATTTTTAAATTGTTTTATAATATTTTTTTTTTGATTTGAGTCTAATTTAATTATAAGAGATGCTTTTTCTAAAAACTCTTCCTTGTTTTTTATAAGTTCTTTTTTAACAATTAAATCAAACGTGCTTATATTTTTAGCAATGACTTTTCCATTTCTATCAAATATTTTTCCTCTAGCTGCTGGTACTGGTCTTATTTTAATTCTATTTGAATCTGATTTTGTACTATAGTATTCATAACCTGATACTTGTACTTCGTAAAGTTTTACCATATAGGTAAAAAAAATTCCGATCACAACTAGTGTTGCTATTATGGCGCGATTGCTGTGAGATTTTCTTTCTTCTTCCGCATCATTCATGCGATCCCAACTATATTTTTCTTCAATCTTACGACGTTTTCTGATAGAGTCTTTTCGAGCTTTTGTTTTCATATAAACATTATGGGTATTTTGTTAAAGGAATACAAAATATAACACTTAGATAATTTCTATAGAAGAGGCGATTATGACTAATTTAGAGTTGATTCCAATTATTCTAGGAGTAGTAGGCCTTATTACAGCTTATTTCTTATATAAGTTTGTTCTTAGTTTTGCTGCAGGCGAGGGTAAGATTATTGATATATCTGATCAAATTCATATTGGAGCCATGGCTTTTATAAAAAAAGAATATTCTATTTTATTTATATTTTCGTCAATTCTAATAGTTGGTATTTATATTGGTCTGGGTTTCCAAAGTACTCTTGCTTTTATTATAGGGGCGTTATGTTCATCGGCAACAGGATTTATTGGAATGTACACCGCTACCAAAGCAAATGTGAGAACTACTAATGCTGCAAATAAATCTGGATTGTCTGAAAGTTTAACGATTGCATTTTTTGGCGGATCAATTATGGGTTTAACTGTTGCTGCTATGGGCCTTCTAGGCTTAGGTGTATTGTATTTTTTATTTGCTAATAATCCAGAGACTGCATCTGTCATTCATGGTTTTGGAATGGGTGCGTCTACTGTAGCTTTATTTTCACGTGTAGGAGGCGGTATTTTTACAAAATCTGCTGATGTTGGTGCAGATTTAGTTGGAAAAGTTGAAGCTGGAATACCAGAAGATGATCCACGAAACCCTGGTGTTATAGCAGACAATGTTGGAGATAATGTAGGTGACGTAGCTGGCATGGGTTCAGATATATTTGAATCTTATTGTGGGTCTATAATAGCGACAATTGCTATAGCTTCAACTATCGGGGCCAGTGTAATAGAGTTTTTAGGACCAAGACAATCATTAATGTTTCTACCTTTAGCTTTAGCATCCTTAGGTTTAATATGTTCAATAATTGGTATTTTTATAGTTAAAATTCTTGCAAAATCTACATCAACTGAAAAAATAAGTGGCGCTTTGAGAGGAGGTACTTTTTCTTCTGCAGTGATTTTTATAATTTTCTCATATGTTGTAATTACTTTTTTACAGCTTAATTCTAATATTTGGCTTGCCGTTTTAGCTGGTACGATTGGGGGTGTAATTATAGGTTTAGTAACTGAATATTATACTGGTGGTTCACCTGTGAAAAAAATTGCAGGGCAAGGTGAAACCGGACCCGCAACAGTTATAACTACTGGTTTAGCCACAGGATTAGAATCTGTTGTGATACCAATTATTACAATTGCCATAATAATATTTATTTCAAACGCTTATGCAGATCTTTATGGTGTTGGTATTGCAGCTGTTGGAATGCTTGCTACAGTTGGTATAACAATGGCAATTGATGCATATGGTCCCGTTGCTGACAATGCTGGCGGTATAGCAGAAATGGCAGGTCTTGGTGAGGAAACTCGGAAGATTACCGATAGTTTAGATGAGGTAGGTAATACTACTGCGGCAATTGGGAAAGGATTTGCTATCGGCGCGGCAGCTTTGGCAGCTTTGGCTATAATTACTGCATTTGTACAGGAAGTAAATCATACTCATATCCAACAAGGTAAATCTGAAATTCAACTACTTTTAACTGACACTAACGTTTTAATAGGTTTGTTTTTAGGTGGAATGATTCCTTTTCTTGTAGGCTCTTTAACAATTACCGCTGTAGGAGATGCTGCTTTTGAAATGATTACTGAAATTAGAAGACAATTTAAGGAAATTCCTGGTTTATTAGAAGGTACAGCTAAACCTGATAACAGTAGATGTATTGAAATTGCAACTACGGCAGCACTTAAAAAAATGGTGTTACCTGGAGCAATTGCAATATTTGCTCCTGTTATAGTAGGGTTTGGTTTTGGCCCTGAAATGCTTGGCGGGCTATTGGGAGGAGGATTGTTAAGTTGCGTGCTATTAGCTCTTACAATGTCTAATGCAGGCGGAGCATGGGATAATGCAAAGAAATTTGTTGAACAAGGTAATTTAGGTGGGAAAGGCTCAGATGCTCACAAAGCAGCTGTGGTTGGAGATACTGTGGGAGATCCCTTAAAAGATACATCTGGCCCTTCTATGAATATTTTAATAAACGTAATGGCTATTGTGAGTCTAGTAATAGCTCCATTATTATAATTTTAAAAGGTAAAGTATGAATATATTATTTTTAGGCGCCCCTGGTTGTGGGAAAGGAACTCAATCAAAAATAATTATAAAAAAATATAATATTCCTCAAATATCTACTGGTGATTTACTTCGTTTGGAAATTAAATCAGAAAGCTCATTAGGGGATGAAATAAAAGATATTATGGCATCAGGTAAGTTTGTTAGTGATGATTTAGTCTTATCTTTAGTCTCTAAAAAAATTGAACAGGATGAATGTAAAAACGGTTTTATACTTGACGGTTATCCTAGAAATATTTCTCAAGCAGAAAGTTTAGATACACTGCTTAAAGAAAAAAATATTGAGTTAGAACATGTTTTTTTAATAGATGTGCCTACAGAAACATTAATTAAAAGATGTACTGGAAGATTGGTATGCAATAACTGTGGTTATATTGGTAATACAGATAGAGGGGAAAAACCTAATGATAATTGTTCACAATGTTCTTCAGGAAAACTAACTCAAAGAGAAGACGATAAGGAAGAGACGGTGAGGAATAGACTGAAAGTATTTGATGAACAAACTGCGCCAATTATTAGTTTTTATAGCGAAAAAAACATATTGCATAAATTAACCGGGGGAGATGATCCTTCCGTTCTATCCAATAAAATTACTGAAATTTTAAAGGCTTAAAGAAGCTATTAGAGTTTTGTAACTTAATTAATTCTGATACTATTTACATGATATGTTTATTGATATAGATGTAGAATTATAATGAATTCATTACAATTAAAATTTATAACACTGCTAGTAGTTTTACTAATAGCTACTCCTGTAAAATCTGGATGGTTTTCTTCGGTATCATTACCAGATGAATCTGTTTTAGAACTCATAGAAAAAGGTCCAGAGTGGATACCTAAACCATACAAAATACCTATTGAACAAGGGACTCTTTTAAATCAGAAAAATCTTGATAGGCTTAAAATAGGTCTAAGCAGAGAACAAGTAAAATTTTTATTAGGGAGCCCGACCATATCGGATGCTTTCCATTCTGAACAATGGGATTATATTTTTTATAGTAGAAAAAAAGGTTCTTTTTCAACTCCAAAAAACATTACTATTATATTTACTAATGAAAAAGTTAGAGAAATTTATAGTCAAGGAGAGCTGGTAACAAATCTTGGTGAAGATAAAAAACGAGATGCATTTATTGATGGTCCTGTTGCTCCTAGACTTGATGAAGCATATGAAAGTTCTTTGCAGGAAATTATTATATCTAAAAGGGAAGATTTTCTAACAGTTACTGAGATAAATAAATTACCCGTATGTATTGATGAAGAATATGAAAGTTATGATGCACAAAAAACACTAGTTGGAGCTGATGAAGATACTTTAGAAGTACGATCTGATCAACAAAATCAAGATGAGCAGGGTATATTTTATGCTACAGGTAATGTTGAAATTGAAAGAGCCGAAGATTTAGTTAAATCAGATAAAGCACAATTTAATGCTGATACAGGAGTATTAGAGGCAGAAGGAAATGTCAAATATCTTACTGAAGATCTTACTTTGTATGCAAATAAAGGTGGGTATAATAGTCAGAATGATACAGTAGCTTTCTCATCTACAACGTATTATTTTTCATCACAAGATAGGCCAGGGAAAGGTAAATCTGAAGACATTTTTATAGATAATGAAGGGATAGTTCATCTTACGCCAAGCAGTTATACAACATGTAGTATAAACAATCCTGACTGGGAATTTGATTCAACCAAAACAATCTTGTATAGAGAAGATGATAGAGGTCATGCTTATAATATATTTTTAAAATATAAAGGTATTCCAGTTTTATATTCACCGTTTATAAGTTTTCCTTTAAGCAAAAAACGTCATAGCGGCTTCCTTATTCCTTTTGTTGGCAGCCAAGGGGAAAGCGGTACTGTTATATCTACTCCCTATTATCTAAATTTAGCTGAGAACTTTGATTTGACCTTCAAGCCCACAAGTTTCTCTGGAAGAGGTTTAATGTTAGAGGGAGAATTTAGGCATAAATCAAATTACAGTGAAAGCGTATTAGAATTAGCTAATATGGAAAAAGATGATGTTTATGGAAAAAGTAGACATGCATACTCTGTTAGAGACAACAGGGTATACACTAACACTTTAAAACAAAACAATGATAAGTGGGAAGGAACGTTAATAAGATCAAATCTAAATGCAGGGGGTATATCTGATTTGCAGTACTTTGATGACTTTGGAAATACAGTTTCAAGAATAGGAAGAACGCATATTACTAGAAATTTTTTGCTTGAAAAAATAGATTATGGTGATTTTGGATATTTTAAATCATCTATAGGAGCAACAGATTTTCAGTTAGCAAAAACTGGTCTTAACGAACAGTACAGTATTTTCCCTAGAATTAGAGTTGATTATAATAATATTAAAAAAGATAGATCTTTTAATTATAATTTTAATGGTGAATTTGCTTTTTTTGATCATACGATGCCAAACAAAGCCACTGGGGCACGTACAATGTTATATCCATCTGTAGAATATCCAATTACAGAACCTGGTTGGGAATTAATTTCTAAAGTCGGAATAAAGCATGTTGATTACAGATTAGATGCAAATGCGTCAGGTCTTGCTCGCGAAGAAATGAGTAACTCAACACCTATATTAAGCTTAAAAGGTAAAATGATTTATGAAAAAATGACTGGCAAAAATATATTGCAAACCTTAGAGCCAGAAATGTATTTCTTATATGTTCCAGCAGGAAATCAAGATGATAACCCTGTTTTTGATTCTGGCAATATAGATTTTAAATATAACTTATTTTCTGAAAATAAATTTTATGGACATGATAAGTTAAATGATGCAAAACAAATTACGCTAGCACTTTCTTCTAGTATGATAAATACAAAAACTGGAAATGAATTAATTAGAGGTACAATAGGGCAAATTTTCTATCTAGATGATAGATCTGTAAATTTAAACAACAGCATAACTTCACACTCAGATTCCTCGAATATTATGGGGATTGTTAATACAAAATTCAAAGATTATTGGAGGCTCTCAGGTTATACAGAATTTAATCCTCATGCTGGTCATGGCCAAAAAAATCAAGTTAGGTTATCATATAAAAAACCCTATGGTAAGCAAAATAAAATATTTAATACAAGTTATAGATTTTCAAGAGGCGAGCAAGAAGAAGTGGATATTTCTGGAGTGCTACCATTTAATAACAGAACCTCGTTAATTGGTAAAGTTAATTATTCTTTCAATAATCGTAGAAGCAAAACAGAAGATGTTCTTGAAAGGATGATTGGTATTGAATATGAAAGTTGTTGTTATGGTATGAAATTTGTTATACGTGAATATTGGAATGGAACAAAAAAAGATGATGCTATCTATTTTGAATTTTTACCTAAAGGAATAGCAACATCAAGTAATACTACTGCTGAATTATTAAGAGAAGGTATACTCGGTTATCAAGATAAATTTGAATACTAAGATATATGAGAAAATTTTTACTATTATTATCTATATTAATATCCACAAAAGCGGGCTTTGCGCAAGATTATAAGGATAGAATAATTGCCATAGTAAATGATAAAGTAATTTTAAAATCAGAAATACAAGAATCTATAGATAATTTATCAACAGAAGACATTACAAAAGAATTTGCTACTTTAAATGAAACTCAAGTTATAAAAAAAATTGTAAATAAACTTATCGATGATAGTTTATTGTTACAGGCAGCTGATAGATTTGGTATAACAATATCAGATATATCTTTAGAAAAAAAAGTTTCTGAAATGGCTAAATCTAAAAACCTCACAATGAATGAATTTAGAAGTGAAATAGTTAATAGTGGGCAAAATTATGAAAAGTATATTATTAACATAAAAAATCAAATGACAATAGAGGCTTTATTTCTAACACAATTCTACTCTAGAATGAATGTTACTGAAGAAGAAGTGGAAAGTTTTATTAAAAGAGAAAAGATAAATGAGTTTGGTTATATTAATTATGATTTAATTGAATTTGTAATAGTAGATGAAGAAAAGACTTTGCCAAAAAAAATAATAGAAGAAGTATATCAAAGCATTATAAAAATTGGGTTTAAAAAAACTAAGAACACCTATAATGAATATAATATAAATATTAGGAATTTGGGTGTTGTCAATCTTGATAAACTTCCAAATATTTTTATAACAGCATTAAAAGAAAAAACAGATGAATCTTATACGCAAATAATAAAAAGCTCTAAAGGCTACCATGTATTAAAAGTACTTTCATCTACTAATAAAGCATCGACATTTGTTAATGAATATAAGGTAAGACATATACTTTTGGCAACGGATGTTATGACAACAGATAAGGAAATCAAAGATAGACTCTATAAAATGAGAAACGAAATAAAGAATGTAGACAATTTTGCTGAATTCGCAAAAAAATATTCAGCAGATAAAGGGTCAGGTTTTAAAGGGGGGGATTTAAATTGGGTAAGAGAAAAGTCATTAGTTCCTGAATTTGCAGAAGTAATGAAAAATACACCTTTAAATAAAATTAGTGACCCATTTTCGACTAAATTTGGATGGCATATATTATTTGTTGAAAATAAAAGGACTATAGATGATGCTAAATCTATTATAAAAAATAATGTAGCCAATGCAATACGAGTTAATAAGGCTAAGCGTGAAAGAGATGACTGGATGGCAAAGCTTAAGGAACAAGCATTCATAGAAATTAAGGAATTCTAGGTTGAAAAAAATTTTAGTTACTTTAGGAGAACCTGCTGGTATTGGGCCAGACTTAGGTGTTTTACTATCTAAACATAATTTAGATAAAAATATTATTATAATTGCCGACCCTATATTGTTAACTGCAAGTGCAAAAAAACTTAAAAAAAAAATTATATTGAATATTCTAGATAATATTCATTCTGCTACGAAATCTGGCCCTAATGTTATTAATATTTTTCCAGTAAAATTAAATTATAGGAATAAGCCTGGAACACTAAATCCCAAAAATGCTAGTTACGTTATTGATACAATTAAAACTGCTGCAAATTTATGTATTAATGGTGATGCTTCGGCGATGGTCACAGGACCAATTAGTAAATCAGTTTTAAATAAAGCTGGGTTTAAAATTTCTGGCCATACTGAATTCTTAGCAAGTTTGTGCAAGAGTCAATCTGTAATGATGTTAATGAATTCTAAAATGAAAATTGCTTTACATACTACTCATGTTCCACTACATGATGTAAAAAGATTTGTAACCAAAACTTTGTTAAGTAAAACAATAACAATAGTAAATGAAGATTTGAAGAAAAAATTTAAAATAAAAAAACCAAGAATATTAGTGACTGGCTTAAATCCACATGCAGGAGAGGATGGCCTATTGGGTCCACATGATGAAAAAATTATTAAGCCTACGGTAAAAAAAATGAATAAAAAAGGTATCCTTGTTAATGGGCCAGTAGCAGCAGATACGGCATTTCTCAAAAAAAATTTAGATGCTCATGATGTTATATTAACGATGTATCATGACCAAGGCCTCCCGGTTATTAAGTTTGATAATTTTAAGAAAACTGTAAATATTACGCTTGGCTTGCCAATTATTAGAGTGTCAGTTGATCATGGAACAGGCATGGATTTAGTAGGTACTGGAAAAATTGATATTTCGAGTTTTGTAGAATCTATAAAAGTTGCAAGAAAAATTACTAATGCATAATCTGAAAAAGAGACTTGGCCAACATTTTCTTCATGACAAAAATATTATTAAAAAAATAATTAACTCTGTTAAACCTAATGTTAAAGATATATTTCTAGAGATAGGTCCAGGTAATGGCGTATTATCTATCCCCCTTCAAAGCAAAGTGTCGAAACTAATTGTAATTGAAAAAGATAAGGATTTAATACCAGTTTTATATAAATCTTTTACAGGTGAACATAATGTTAAAATTATTCATGGAGATATTCTTAAAATTGAATTATTTGATTTATTTAATGAAAAAATAAGAGTAATTGGAAATTTACCATATAATATATCTACTGAAATTATATTTAAATTAATACCTTTAAATAATATTATTAAGGATATGCATTTTATGTTACAAAAAGAAGTAGTTGAGAGAATTATTGCAAAACCTGGTAATAAAACTTATGGAAGGCTAAGTATCATGGCTCAAACTTATTATGATGTAAAAAAACTATTTGATATATCTCCAAATGTTTTTGTTCCTAAGCCCAAAGTATACTCATCATATTTAAAAATGTGTCCAAAAATTAAAATTTTTAAAGATGAAAAGCATGAAAATAGTTTTTCAAAAATTGTTAAAATAGCATTTATATCAAGAAGAAAAATGCTTAAGACTTCATTAAAAAATATAATAAATACCGAAGTATTTGAAGCGTTATCAATTAATTCATGTTCGCGGCCAGAAGAATTAAGTCCAAAAAATTTTATAGAGATTTCAAAATATGTATAAGAAAATTATTTTATATTTATTATTCTTCTTTGCAATATATAACTATTACATTTTTTTTGATTGGTATTTAAGTGATGAAGATATAATAATTGAGTATGCATTTTATCTATCATTAAAAGGATCAATAACGATGTTTGTCTTTATATTATTGACTCATATCTTCTTCTATCCTAAAAAAAACTCTGATAATGCTAAAGTTATATCTTTCCCACCTATAATCTGGCTATTTTCAATAAACTCAGCGATTTTTATAGGATCATTGAATAGATATTATCTGCAAATTTACAACCTTCCTGATTTTTTAGATATTTTTAGAAATTGGCAGATAGGATTATTAGTTTGTTTTATAGCTATAATTATTATTAGTTTAGCGTTACAAGAATTTAATAATAATTCTGAAGACCCAATACCCACAACACCTTCTACAATCATTATAAAGAACAATATTTATAAGTTTACACGTAACCCAATGTATCTAGGATTAATTGTACTACAAATTGGAATTGGTATGAGTTTAAGTTATGTTCATATAACCTTATTCTCAATGCTTACATTTATAATTTTTAGAAATTACGTAATAATTCCCGAAGAGGTATATTTAGAAGAAAAATTTGAAAATAATTATTTAGATTACAAAAAAAATATACGTAGATGGTTTTAAATTAAAAAATTAAATATTATTGATTTATATAAATTATAATAGATAATAATTATAATATGGATAAATACTTACTAAAATTAATGGTTTGCCCTAAAAGTGGCGGTAACCTTGAATACAATGCGGAAACTAATGAGCTTATATGCAAGAAGTCAAAGTTGGCATATCCAATTGAAAATGATATACCAGTTATGCTGATAAGTAGAGCTAGGAATCTTGAGGGAAAATGATGAAAATTAAAATAGGCGCTAAAATTAAAAACTTTCCTCTTATATCGACAGATAATAAAAGTAAGCTTAGTAATTATCTAGATAAAAATTTAATATTATATTTCTATCCAAAAGATATGACTCCAGGGTGCACTACTGAGAGTATTGAATTTAATAAAAATATTACAAAAATTAAAAGAGCTGGATGGAATATTGTTGGAATATCTAGAGACTCTCTAAAATCACACGTGAAATTTATAGATAAATACAAGTTTAAGTTTCCACTGATTTCTGATGAAGATGAAAAAATATGTAAAATATTTGATGTTATTAAAGAAAAAAGTTTGTATGGGAGAAAATACATGGGTGTTGACAGAAGTACATTTCTAATTAATAAACAATCAAAAGTTGTTGGAATATGGAGAACAGTAAAAGTAAAAGGTCATGTTGATGAAGTAATTGAGTTTGTTAAAGAGGTTAAATGATGAATTTAGTTGCCCTTTTATTATCAATTATGGTTATACTAACTTTTATAAATGGAGTATTATTTTTTAAAAAACTTGTTAAGCTACAAAAAGAAAATAATGAGTTGTTACAAAAATTACTCGATAAAGATAAAGTAAAAAGTGAAAGTAAAGCTATGCCATCAGAAGAATTAGAGAAACTAAAAGCAGAATTCATGAAATCAAAGAAATAAAAATGACAGATAATATATTCTTAAAAATTATAAACAAAGAAATTCCCGCAGATATAATCTATGAGGATGATATATCAATAGCGTTCAATGATATTAGTCCGCAAGCTCCTGTTCATATTCTTGTAATACCAAAAAAAGTTATGAATAAATTAAGTGAATCTACAGAAAAAGATGAGAGTCTATTAGGTCATTTGTTAGTTGTTGCTAAAAAAATTACAGAAGAAAATAATATAAAGGATTATAGATTAGTCATAAATAATGGTGTTGAAGCTGGTCAAACTGTATTTCACTTACATATACACATATTAGCTGGTCGAGTTTTTGGTTGGCCGCCAGGATAAATTATTTCTTAAAAAAGCTAAATATTTTATTAATAAAGTCTGTAAATGGGTTAAATCTTAATTTTTCTGATTCAACAGCAATTTCATCTAAACATTTTACTGACCGAGCTGGATATGGTCCATGAGATGTTTCTTCATACAAAGCAACAATATCAAATCCTTCTTCTAACGTATGTCCAATTTCAAAATTTTCATCTCTAGACTGTACTTGCCCCTTCATTAAAGTTGGCATTTTAGCTAAATAAATTGGTTCACAATTATTTTCTTTTGCCTTTCTTACTATTTTATTGTCAGCAATTAATTTAGAGTCGATCTCTATCATAGCAAAATCAGATTTATCAAAAAAAATTTCTAAATTATCTATATTGTCATCAGGCTTTACTCTAACCCCAATTTGAATAGTGTTATTTAATTTTTTCTTTGCTTCTGTAATTCTTTCTACCCCAAACTGTTTTGGTATAGCAATATATTTAGGATTTATCTCGTCAGCCATTTTTAAATATTCTGAAAAATTAGAATCATCTTTATCGTCAATATCAAGGTAGACGGATGTATCTGCTTTTCTTTTTTCAGATTGTTCTCTAAAAGCATCAACTCTATTTATAACAGCTAAATGCCCATCATTAAAAACTACCCTTGCAATATCAACTCCATCAGTCCACTGTCTAGCTATGCCAGCTATAATCATAATATCCAATTCCTTGGGATCATCTGTTGAAGGTCCAAGCGTTGCAATTATAAGGCTTAATCTATGACGTTGTTCTTTTTTTGTCATAATTATATTTTATTCTAAATATTAATTTAAATCTAATAATTTTGATATACTAGAATAATGATAGAAGTTTTACAAAACATTAAATTTATTTTTTTTGTATCAGTTTTTTTTCTTATGTTTTTATTGGAATACTATTTTCCAAAAAGGGAGTGGAAAACTTATAGGATTAAAAGACTAGGGTTTCATATTATTCTTGCAATATTCAACACTATTGTTATGTATATTCCGAGAATTTTTCTCATAATACCAGCTTTGATGGTAGTCAATGAAAATAATTTAGGTTTGCTTAATGCTATTAATCAAAGTTTTATCGTTGAAGCATTAATTGCGTTATTAATTTTAGATTTTGCTTATTATTGGTGGCATAGATTTTCGCATACTATTCCATTTCTTTGGAGATTTCACGCTGTTCATCACGGGGACACCCATGTTGACGTTAATACCTCTCTTAGATTTCATTTTGGAGAATTAGTTCTTTCTGCAGTTTATAGAATGGTTTTAGTTTTTTTAATAGGAGTTCCTATCTCTATTTTTATTTTCTATGAAATACTTTTATCGTCATCTAGTCATTTTCATCACGCTAATATAAATCTTCCAGATAAAATTGATGATAAATTAAGTAGATTTATTGTCTCTCCAAAGTACCATACAACTCATCACACTGTTAATAAGGCATCTCGAGACTCAAATTATTGTTCTTTACTCACTATTTGGGACCGCATTTTTTTTACTTACCAAAAATCAAATGATTCCGATAGACTATATTTAGGTCTGGAAGACCGTTCATTAGAGCTAAAAATGACTGGAAATATAATAATGCCATTTAAGAAAATATGGGATTAGTTGACATTTAGGTAATGTTTTGTTGTAATGAAATCACGCCGTTTTGAACATTAGCTTGCCGGCGTAAAATAGCTAAAGCGATCGGTAACCACCAATGCTTTAGAGTATGGTGGTTTTTTTTGGTAGTTGATCTTCAGCTTGTGACCAAACCGATTAGGTAAAACACTAAAGAGGAGGAAAAAATGGCAAAAGTATTGCATCACTCAGAAAATCAAAAGTTATTTTTTGATGAGGACTTATCGGTATCATCTAAAAAATCTCGTAAAACGGACAATTACATTGTTAAGGTTAGCTTTAGAAGAGAATCTAAGAAATTTTCTAATATCCCTACAGTGGAAGTTAATGACGCATTAAGAACGGTATTCTGTAATAGCAAAATTAACATTGGTGAGTATGATATTGCTAAGAAAGGTGATTGTTTTGAGATAAAATTATATTCTCAACTTGACAAAAATCTTCTTAATTTAATATTGACTAAATCAGTAAGCGTAATTGGTCTTAAATATAAATGTGATAGTTGTAAATTAGAGATTGAAGGTAATAATAAAACTGTTTGTTTTTATTATTAAACAGCTTAAAAAAAG
>CAJWJQ010000012.1:0-28367 GCA_913041905.1 uncultured Gammaproteobacteria bacterium | reverse complement strand
TCAAGAACCTGCTAGTGCAGATGAAATTGCACAAGCTAAGAAAACAGCATTATTAGCTTCTAGAATTAACACAGCGCTAAGTATTCCAATGTTGTTATTCATGGGTTACAGCCATAACGGATTAGGGCTATTATGTAGCAATTGCTTATGACAGCACTAGATAAAATTCAAAAACAGGTCTCTGATAATCCAATCATAATTTATATGAAAGGTACTCCTGATATGCCTATGTGTGGCTTTTCATCAAAAGCAGTTGAAGTACTTAAACAATGTGGAAAACAGTTTGCTTATGTAAATGTAATTTTAGATCAAGAAATCATGCAAGAACTTCCAAATTTTAAAAATTGGCCAACTTTCCCTCAATTATACATAAAGGGAGAATTAGTTGGTGGCTGTGATATTACGTTAGAGTTATTTGAATCAGGTGAATTAAAAAAAATGATAGATACGGTCGTTTAATTATTTATTATTTGTCGCGTGAATTATATTCCAATAATTAAAAATATTTACCTTTGACACCTCTTGTACATTTAGATTTGCGTAATTATTAAAATCAGAAAAAGGGAAATAAGGTTTCCAACCAAGTATCTTGCTAATTGGCATCAATCCTTTTTCTAAAGCCTTTATCCAAAATTTATCAGATTCTGAGCTAAAATGATTTACAATATATATATCTCCATCATCTTTACAAACTCTCTTCATTTCATCGATTAGGCTTTTAGGGTTTTGCGTCACAGACATAACATACATCGCTACAACCTTATCAAACGTATTGTCTGGAAAACTTAAATGTTCACCGTTCATCATGGATATATATTTGTTTTCAATTTTATTATTTTTAATTTTTTCTTTTGCTAAATCTAACATGTCTGGCGAAATATCAATGCCAATAACATTTGTTTTATTTGGATAAAATTGGAGTGATGCTCCTGTTCCTATACCTATTTCTAAAACAATATCAGAATCATTGCAACTCATTTTCTCTATTAGAGCCCTTTGCCCAGGTTTAAATACTTTGCCAAAAGTATAGTCATAAAAGCTAGATACTCTTTTATAAGATTTAATTATAGAGTTTTGGTCCAATATGTTATCCTTATATTCATTATAAACAAAGATTATAACACTATATGTTATTAAATTTAAAAATTTTTATCGATATTTTGCAGTTTTCCAAAGGGCCGCAAGATTTGCCAACAAGCTCAAGTCTCTTAAATTTTATAATTCTTGCTAACATGGCAGTCGGGTTAGTTTCGCTGGACCCTAATATTGATTATACAATGAATATATTTTTTGCTTTAATTTATATCATAGTTACTATTTTATTTATTAAGGTTGCTTTAACCATAAGGGATAATAATACTAAAACTAATAAATATTCAGTTAGATATCTGCAAGTTTGTTCGGGAACTTTAGGAATACATGCGCTAATTACTTTAATGACAGGTATTATTATTTTTCTGTTATCTCCTACGGGAAATTTAATGTTGTCATTATTTTTTGTGATATCTATTTATGCTTGGTTTGTAAACGGGCATATTTTTAAAAATGCTTTTGATACTACAATGATGTTTGGTCTAAGCATATCGATTTTACATAGCATGTTATTTTTGTTAGTGATAGTAATTTTAATTCAAATATTAATATGAAAATCCATATCTTAGGAATTGGTGGAACATTTATGGCGGGTATAGCTATTCTAGCTAAACAACTTGGACATAATGTAACTGGTTCTGATAAAAATTTATATGATCCTATGAAGTCCGTTTTAATTAAAGAGAAAATTAGTTTTACTGAAGAATATAACCCAAAAATTCTTGATAATAAATATGATTTAGTAATAGTAGGCAATGTAATGTCAAGAGGTATGAAAATAATTGAAACTCTCTTGGAAAAAAATATTAAATTTACCTCAGGGCCTCAATGGTTATATGATAATATTTTGTCTCATAAAAAAGTTATTGCCGTATCAGGCACACATGGTAAAACAACAACATCATCTCTAATAACTTGGATATTAAAATATGCGAAATTTAACCCTAGTTATTTAATTGGTGGTTTACCAATTAATTTAGAATCACCAGCTAAACTAACAAAGTCAGATTTCTTTGTAATTGAGGCAGATGAATATGACACTGCTTTTTTTGATAAACGATCTAAATATATGCATTATCATCCAAATATATTTGTAATAAATAATATTGAGTTTGATCATGCAGATATTTTTAAGGATATAGATGACATTATAAAGAATTTTCATCATGTAATTAGAACTATACCTAAAAATGGAAAGATTATATATAACATAGACGACAAAAATATATGTAAACTTATTAATGAAGGAGTGTGGTCTAAGGTTATTTCTCTATCAACTAAAAAATCAGTGAAACCTGATTGGCTATTAACAAAAGATAAAAACTCCTTTTTTATATCACAAGGCAATAGAAAAAAAGTAATTAAATCTAATTTAATTGGAATGCATAATTATAAAAATATATCCTTGGCAATCATTGCGGCATTACAAATAAAGATTCCACTAAACAAATGCCTAGAAGCTATCAGTGTATTTTCTGGAGTGAAAAGAAGAATGGAGTTTGTTGGATATCTGGACAACATTATGATTTTTGATGATTTTGCTCATCATCCGACAGAAATTGAAAGTTCAGTGCAATCATTAAGAAATGAATATAATAATAAAAAAATATTGTCAATATGTGAAATTAAATCTAATTCTATGATATCAGGTACGCATAAAAATAAACTCCCTGATGCCCTTAAAAAATCTCATCATAGTATTATAGTTAGATCTCATCTGTTTAAATGGTTACTAAAAAGTAAAAAAATAAAGCTAATGGATTCTTATTTAAAAATAAAAGAATACATTATGAATAATAAATCTGATATTGATATTATTCTAATAATGAGCAACAAGAGCACAAAAGAATTGAGAAAATATATAACTAATGAAAAAAGTAATAAGAAGTAATTCAGATTGGAAAACTGAATTATCTGATGCATCATATAAAATAACTAGAGAAAAAAATACTGAGGCACCGTTTAGTGGTAAATATAATCTAAATAAAGGACATGGGTTTTACAAATGTATTTGTTGTAACAATACATTGTTTGACTCCCAGAAAAAATTTGACTCTGGTACTGGATGGCCTAGTTTTTATGACACATTCTCAAATGAATCAATAATAGAAACTGAAGATAATTCTTGTGGGATGAAAAGAATAGAGGTGACATGTAAAATGTGTGATGCACATTTAGGGCACGTGTTTGATGATGGGCCTTATCCAACATTTAAACGTTATTGCATTAATTCATTATCTTTAAAATTTTTCAAAAAATCTAACAATGTTAAATGATACATACCCAATATTCCCGTTAACGAGCATAGTTCTGCCAGGTGGTCTATTTCCATTAAGGATATTTGAAAGGAGATATTTGGATATGGTTAAAGATTGCATAAAATATGAAAAAGGTTTTTGTATTGCCTTAGCTAAAAATGAAACGCAAGATAAATATGTTGGTGATATATACCAATATACCTCATTTGTAAAAATAATTAACTGGAATAAGTTAGAGGATGGGGTTTTAGGCATTACTGTAGAAGGAATGTCTATTGCAAAAGTTTTATCATCTAAATTAAATAAAGATAATTTACTTATGGGAGATATTGAATTTATTGAAACTGAAAAAGAATATCTAATTCCACAAAAATATTTAATCTTGTCTAAATTCTATAAACAAATATACCCTGGAATAAAAAATTTTGTAAGTTTTAAAAAAGAACGTTACTCTGATGCATCGTGGGTTAGTTTTAGATTGGTTGAGTGTTTGCCATTAGACTTATCTACTAAAGCAAATTTAATATCTACCAACAATGCATTAGAAAGGCTTGAAATAATTAATGAAATTGTTAGCAAGCTTTATAAAGATGAAATCAAAGATTTATGAATAATTGCTAGTAATGGCGCCGGTATCCGCTTGACTAACTAACTTGGCATATTTGGATAAAACACCGTTTATAATTTTTCTTTTAGGTTTTTTCCAAGATTTTAGACGTTTCTTTATCTCGGCTTTACTCAATATAATATTTAATTCTTTTGTAATAGAGCTTATTTCAATCCTATCTCCATTTTTCACAATAGCTAATGGTCCACCGACATATGCTTCTGGTGCAATATGTCCTACAACAAAACCGTGGCTTCCCCCAGAAAATCTTCCGTCTGTGATGAGAGCTACATCTTTTCCTAATCCCTTACCCATAACAGCTGATGTTGGTGATAGCATTTCTCTCATTCCTGGCCCACCAATAGGTCCTTCATATCTAATTACAATTACCGTTCCTTTTTTAATCTTGTTATTTAAAATATCTTTTAAAGCAAGTTCTTCTGAATTATAAACCTTTGCTGAGCCAACAAACGTATCTCCCTCTTTACCAGAAATTTTGGCTACAGATCCTTGTGGAGATAAATTTCCTCTAAGAATTATTAAATGTCCATTTTTTTTAATAGGTTTATTAAAAGGCATGATTATTTTTTGTTTTTTTGAATAACTAGAAACTTTTTTAAGGTTTTGCTTAATTGTTTTCCCTGTCACCGTAAGGCAGTCTCCGTGAAGCAATTTTTTATCAAGCAATAATTTCATTAGAGGAGCTACCCCTCCTATTTTAACTAATTCTGACATTGAATAGTGTCCACTGGGTTTTAAGTCAGCTAAAACTGGAGTTTTATTACCGATTCTATCAAAATCATTGAGAGATAATTTAACACCTGCAGAGTTTGCTATTGCAAGAAGATGTAATACAGCATTAGTAGATCCGCCTAGAGCCATAACAACTGTTATTGCATTTTCTATAGATTTTTTATTTATTATGTCTGAAGGTTTTATATCTTTTTTAACGCAATTCATTAATGCTTTTGACGAATCCTTGCAGTCTAATTTTTTATTTCTAGAAATTGCAACCTGAGCTGAACTATTAGTTAAGCTCATCCCTAATGCTTCAATTGCACAGGCCATTGTGTTAGCTGTATACATTCCTCCGCATGACCCAGGTCCAGGTATTGCTTTTTTTTCTATATTTAATAATTCTTTATTAGTAATTTTCCTATTAGCATTACTACCAACAGCTTCAAAAACTGACACTATGTCAATATTTTTTGAATTATGTGAACCTGGCAATATAGTTCCCCCATAAACAAATATAGACGGTCTATTTAATCTTGCCATAGACATAATGCAAGCTGGCATGTTTTTATCACAACCACCAATTGCTAACAAGCCATCAAATCCTTCGCATCCCACAACAGTTTCAATCGAATCAGCAATAACCTCCCTTGAAACTAACGAGTATCTCATGCCTTCTGTTCCCATGGATATGCCATCAGACACTGTAATAGTATTGAATATAATAGATTTTCCACCATTTACATCAATTGATTTAGCAGATATTTCTGCAAGTTTATTAATATGCATGTTACAAGGCGTGACCATGCTCCAAGTTGAAGCTATGCCTATTTGTGGCAATTTAAAATCTTTATCTTTAAAACCAACAGCTCTCAACATTGATCTGCTAGGAGACCTATCTTTTCCGTCAACTATCATTGATGAATACTTTCTCATTATCTATTGTACCAATTTACCAAAAATTTTAAATCTCCAACCTTTAAGAAAACGAATGTCTGTGCAACCTCTTGCAAAATAATCAATATCTCTTTTATTGGCTATTAATGTAGATGCGACATTATATTTCTCGCAAACTTTTGCTATGGTTTCATTACATTTGCTAATTTTTTTATTATACGCATTCAAATCTAATTTTAAAGATTTGTCTTCTTTAGAGGTCTCATTTTTATTATTAATTATTGACAGTATCTTTTCTTTACTTTCAATAGACAGTGTTTGTTTAGAATTATCTAAAATTATAGGCAATTCTTTTAATGTTGAGGTTGATATTTTGATTAGTTCTCTATCACTTATAATCCACCTCCTAGGCATATTTTTCTTAATTGCTTTAATTTCTCTCCATTCTGATATTAATTGTAATCGTAGTAATTGATTATTTGATAAATTTATTGGTATTGTAATTTTTTTCCAAGCTTTTTTTGGATCTGTAACAATATTAGATTTTGAAAGCTCAGTGTCCTGTTCCTCATAAAACCATTCTAATCTGTCTAATTCCTTTAATTTTTTTAAAAATATTTTAGAAAGTGGTATAAGATATTTAACATCATTTGCAGCATATTCTATTTTTTCTTCTGATATTGGTCTCTTAAGCCAATCTGTTCTCCATGAACCTTCTTTTAACTCTACGTTAAAATTCTGTTTAACTAAATTAGAATAACTAATGCTTATATTGCAATCAGTTAGATTAGATGCTATTTGTGTATCAAAAATATTTTTAGGATAACAACCAAAATAATGGTGTAATACTTCTAAATCCTGCTTAGAAGAATGGAGTATTTTTCTAATATTTATATTAGTAAGTAATTTAATGATTAGGCTATTATTTTCAATCTCAAAAATATCAATGCAGTAGTTATTTTTTTCATCACTCAATTGTAATAATGCTAATTGAGGAAAATACGAAGATTCTCTAATAAATTCTGTATCTAAGCCAATATTTTTACTATTTTCTAGATCTTTAAATATATTTGACAATTTTTTGTCCGTATTAATAAGAAAATTTGGCATAATTAAGATAATAATATGATAACAGTGATAGAGTAGTTCTTATAGAAATAATAATGAAAATTGATACGAATACACACTTAATTAACAATGTGCCATTCTATGAATCAGATAACTGTGATAAGAGGCCTATTGGAATTGAGGTAGACACAATCATCATACATTGTATAAGTCTACCTGAGGGTAAATATGCTAATAACAATATTATAGATTTATTTCAAAACAAGCTTGATATAGGGAGAGATAAATCATTTAAGTTAATCGCGGGTTTAAAAGTTTCTGCGCATATACTAATTCGAAGAAATGGTGATATAATCCAATTTGTTCCATTAAATTTAAGAGCATGGCATGCTGGAAAATCAGAATATAATAATCGTACAAAATTTAATGATTTTTCTATTGGTATAGAACTTGAAGGAACTGTTAGCTCGGCATTTGAAGAGAAGCAGTATCTATCATTAATTAAGGTAATATCGGAAATTAAGACATGTTATCCTAAAGTTACAGATAATAATATTATTGGCCATAGCATGATTTCACCTGAAAGAAAAAATGATCCAGGAAAATATTTTGACTGGAAAAGAATAAAAAGGGAAGATTAAATGACGACTGCATTGTTAATAATTTTCTCGCTAGTATTAGAATATATATATGATCCGATATCTAATATGAAAGATACGCGCTTATTAAATACTTTGTTTGATAAGTTTAAAACACTATCTGAGGATTATATTTCTGAAAAATATAATCTATACTTGTTGTTTCCCATTGGTATATTTATTATTACTACTATTATTTTGTTTGTTTCAGGTCATTTTTTACATCCTTTATTTGAGTTTTTGTTTAGTTTAATAATATTAATGTATTGCTTAAAGCCAAGTGAATTTAATCTAATGGTTGAAAATTTAAAATTTTCTTTTAATGAGAATAAAGAATTAAAAACTGATGATAGATTTAAATATATTCTTCCAACCCAGAATAAAGAAAATTATGAGTCTATTGTTGATAATTTATTCTATAATTCCACAAGGAACACCTTTACTGTAATATTTTCTTTTTTATTACTTGGTCCTGCTGGATGCTTAAGTTTTATAGTGTTAGATAATTATCTATATAACAAACAAATGAAAATAGATTTGCAAATAAAAAAGAAACTAAAGGTTATAATATCAATTATTGAATATATACCTATCCGTCTATCTATTTTTTCATATGCAATAGTTGCAGATTTTGAAGTTTGTATGAAATCTTGGAATTCCTTAAAAAAGGATTCTGATTTATATAAAGCAAATATAAAATCCATCAATCAAGTAGGCAAAGATTTGACCTCTAATGCTATTAAGGATGATACATTAGATAGTCGAATAGAATATACCCAAACAATAATTTCAAGATCTTTTTTGGCGTGGCTAAGCTTAATTGCTCTTTTAGTTATTGGAGGTTTTTTTGTCTAAATATGAATAATAATTCTCACCTATAACTATCTTAGGCCTATTATTTTTTTCTCTCCAAATATTTGTATCCCTGAGTGAATACACACATCCACAGTATTCTTGCATATAAAAATTCTCATGTTTAGAAATATTAAGCATTCTTTGAGATCCATTTTCTTTTCTCCAATTAAATACCCAGTAAGATATATTTTTATATTTAGAGGCTGCATAAATACCTGATTTATTAATTTGATCAAAATTTTTCCATCTTGAAATACCTAATGTGCTAGAAAAAGTATCAAAATTATTTTTATACGCATATTCAGCTGTATTAATGAATCGCATATCAAAACACACGGAACACCTTGTTCCTCTCTCAGGATTCCACTCCATTCCTTTTGTTAAATCAAACCATTTCTTTGGATCATAGTCAGCATCTATAAAAGGTATGTTATTTTTTTTAGCAAATAACATATTTTCCTCTTTACGCAAAATATATTCCTTCGATGGGTGGATATTGGGATTATAGAAATATACAGTATAGTCTATATTTGATTCCTTGAGTCTCAACATAATATCTCCTGAACATGGAGCACAACATGAGTGTAGCAGTAATTTTTTTTTATTGTCTGGTAATTGTAATTTTGTGTTGATCTTATTCATTAATATTAAAAAATAATTTGGTATTTCTAAGAGTTATATCTTTTACATAGTTTATATCTTTATTTAAACACTTAGCAATAGTTTCTGCTACATATGTTAAATATGATGGTTCATTAATACCATCATGCTTAGAATTAATGTTATGTGGAATTAAATAAGGAGAGTCTGTTTCAATCATAAGACGGTCCTCTGGTATATATTTTATTATTTCATGTAAATGTTTTCCTCTGCTTTCATCGGTAATCCACCCTGTTATACCTATATAACAACCCATATCAATATATTTTTTTAACTCTTCTTTAGTTCCGGTAAAACAATGAACGACATATTTACATAACCCATCTTTATATTTATTTAATATATTTGAAAAATCTTTAAATGCATGCCTTTCATGAAGAAAAACTGGTTTTTTAATGGTGTTAGCAATTTCTAAATGTTGCTCAAAACAAAATATCTGCTCTTCTTTTGTTGAATATTTACGGTAGAAATCTAATCCACATTCACCTAATGCGAGAACTTTTTTATTATTTAAAAGAGTTTCTATTTCTGCCACATAATTAGAACTGTAGTCTTTGGCATTATGTGGATGGAAACCAACTGTTGTATAAAATAAATCTGGATATTTATTTATTATTTTAAGAGCTTCTTTTGTGTCTTGAATATTTGATGAAGTAATTATTACTTTCTCAATATTTGCAGATTTAATATTATCTACAATTACGTCTATTTTTTTATTTAACTCTGGATGGGTTAGGTTCGCACCTATATCGATTAAACAATGAGTTGAATTCATTTATAAAGTTTTTAGAACTGACTCAACGGTGTCGCCAATAACTGATGGGTTTTTTGCAATTATTATTCCAGCCTCTTTTAAAATTTCAACCTTCTCTGCCGCTGATTCCCCATAAGCGCTAACTATAGCGCCCGCATGGCCCATTCTCTTGCCTTTTGGTGCAGTTAAGCCTGCTATATAAGCTATTACAGGTTTAGATACATTTTCCTTCGCAAAATCTGCTGCTTCAGCCTCTTGTGGGCCACCAATCTCTCCTATCATTAATATTGCCTCTGTCTCATCATCTTGTTCAAATTTTTCAAGATGGTCTTTAAAAGAACTTCCGTTTATAGGGTCTCCCCCTATTCCTACGCTAGTAGAAATACCTATACCAAGATTTTTCATTTGTTGTGCTGCTTCATAACCTAATGTTCCAGATCTTCCAATAACACCAACGTTACCCTCTTTATAGATATGTCCTGGCATAATTCCTAACATACATTTTCCAGGACTTATTACACCAGCACAATTAGGTCCTACCATAGTCATTCTATCTTCATTTTTATATCTTCTCATGTAACGCTTAACTTTAATCATGTCATGCGCTGGTATTCCATCAGTAATGGCCACGAGAGTTTTAATTCCAGCATCAGCTGCTTCCATAGCAGAATCTGCTGCAAAAGCTGGGGGCACAAATAAGATACTTGCGTCAGCACCAGTTTCTTTAACAGCTTCTTTTACTGTATTAAAAACAGGTTTATCTAAGTGTGTTTGTCCACCTTTTCCTGGTGTTACTCCACCAACAATATTAGTTCCATACTCAATCATTTCTTGCGCATGGAAAGTTCCTATTTTCCCGGTAAATCCTTGTACAATTATCTTGGAATCTTTGTTAATTAATATAGACATTACTCTTTTTTCCCCAACTTTTTTAATTCTTGAACAGCTTTATTAGCAGCTTCTTCAAGGGTTGATGCTTCAATATATTTTACTTTACTATCTTTTAATATTTTCATGCCTTCGTTAACGTTTGTGCCAGCTAATCTTATAACTAGTGGTTGCTCAATTTTAATTTGATTCAATGCATCAACTATTCCTTGTGCAACCCAATCACATCTGTTAATGCCTGCAAAAATATTAATTAATATAACTCGGACTTTAGGGTCGCTAGATATAAGCTTAAATGCTTTAACAAATTTTTCTGGTGTTGCTCCTCCTCCAACGTCTAAAAAGTTAGCAGGTTGTCCTCCAGCAAGTTGAATCATATCCATTGACGCCATTGCTAAGCCCGCACCATTTATGATATTTCCAATATCTCCATCAAGCGCTATATAATTTAAACCTCTATCGGCAGCATACGTTTCTTTTGGGTCTTCTTGTGATTTATCTCTTAATTCCGCAATCTCAGGGATTCTATATAATGCATTATCATCAAAAGACATTTTACAATCTAATGCTAAAACATGATCATCGCCTGTAAGAACTAATGGGTTAATTTCCACCATTGTTGCATCTGAATTACTGAATGCTTTATAGCACCCTAAAATTGCTTCTGCACATCTTGATATTGCCTTTGCTTCTATTCCTAAGCCAAATGCTATTTCTCTAGCTTGAAAACTTTGCATGCCTACTGCAGCTTCTACTTTAGCTCTTATTAAAGTTTCTGGTTTTTCTTTTGCTATTTCTTCAACACTCATTCCACCTTCTGATGATGCTACAACCATTATGCTTTCTGAGCTTCTATCAAACACCAGTCCAAGATAAAACTCTTTTTTTATATCGGTTGCTTCTTCTACATAAATTCTCTGTACCGTTTTCCCAGCTGGGCCTGTTTGACTCGTTACTAAAGTTTTGCCCAGTAATTTATTTGCGGCATCAGATACTTCTTGTAAACTTTTGCAAACAATTATACCTCCAGCCTTTCCTCTTGCTCCAGCATGAATCTGAGCCTTTACCACCCACATTTCACCGCCTAATTCTGCAGCTCTATCCTTGGCATTTTGAGGACTGTATGCTATGCCTCCTCTAGGCGTAGATACGCCAAATTTTGACAATATTTCTTTTGCCTGATACTCATGTATGTCCATTATTTTTTAGACTCTATTAACTTATTAATATTTACAATATTTTCTGCCATCCTCTCAGATGCAGCATCTATCATTCTGCCGTCTAATTGAGCAGCTCCTTTCCCTTCTGCAGCTGCCTTTTTTAATTCCTCAATAATTCTTTTTGCTTTTTCAACTTCTTCAGCTGGAGGAGAAAATACATTATTTGCATGCTCAATTTGCGATGGGTGTATAGCCCACTTACCCTCTATTCCAATAGCTGCTCCTCTTTTAGCAGCTAATATATATCCATCAGGGTCGTTAAAATCTCCAAATGGTCCATCAATTGGACGTAAACCATATGCTCTACAAGTTGCTACTAATTTTGCTAAACCATGATGCCATTGATCACCAGGATAATCTGGATTTAAACCACCTATCACCACTGTTCGTGCCCTTAAGCTTGCAGCATAATCTGCTACTCCAAAATGGAGAGCTTCTAGTCTGTCTGAAGATTTAGCTATGTCTTCTATGTTTACCATGCCCAAGGCAGTTTCTATCAAACACTCTAAGCCTACTTTATCTTCAAGCCCTCTTTCCTGCTCTATTTGAGTAACCATACAATCCACCATATAAACATCGCTCTTAACTCCAACTTTTGGAATTAAAATAGTATCTAAATATTCTCCAGCTTGAACCATAATTTCAACAACATCTCTGTACATGTAGTGTGTATCTAACCCATTAATTCTGACAGAAATAGTTTTACCATTACCTCTCCAATCCATTTCTTTGAGCGCTTTAATTACATTTTCTCTTGCGGTTATTTTATCATTAGGTGACACTGCATCTTCTAAATCTAAGAAAATATAATCTGCTTGTGATTTAAGTGCTTTTTCAAACATTTTTGGAGATGATCCTGGTACAGCTAACTCACTTCTTTGTAAACGTGGATAGGCATTTTTATAGGATGTGTGACTCATACTTTTTTAACTCCATTTCAATATCATATTTATTATAGGCTTGATATGCATGTTGTTTATCTGTTATAACTCGATAAGTTTACGTAAGTATAGACTATTGTCAATTTATTTGGGGAAAAAACACTAAATTTAAGGCTTTATTATGAAAAATGCAGTAGATATTGTTAAATTAAACAAAATATACCGAAACGGCTTTAGAGCTCTTGAAAACATAAATCTATCTATTAAAAAAGGTGATTTTTTTGCATTTTTAGGTCCAAATGGTGCTGGTAAATCTACAGTTATAGGAATTATGTCATCTTTGGTTAGAATTACATCAGGCAAAGTATCTGTATTCGGGAAAGACATACAAGACAATCCTGATTTTGCGAAAAGAAATATTGGATTAGTTCCACAAGAATATAACCTAAATCAATTTATTCCAATACAGGAAATAATGATTAATGTTGCTGGTTATTTTGGTATTAATAAACATGATGCTAAATATCGTGCGTCTGAATTATTTCACCAATTAGGCATTTGGGAGAAACGATTTGATACTCCTAGGGAATTATCTGGAGGAATGAAGAGACGATTAATGATTGCAAGGGCACTTATACATAAACCAAAGATCTTGATTCTTGATGAGCCTACGGCAGGTGTTGATACCGAGCTTAGATTGACAATGTGGGATTTCTTTCAAGAAATAAATAATAATGGGGTAACTATAATTTTAACAACTCACTATTTAGAAGAAGCTGAAAGATTATGTAAAAACTTAGCTATAATTCACAAAGGCTCTATAATTCAAAATTCGTCTATGGATGAAGTTTATAATCTCAGAAAAGAGCATACTTATATTATTAAAACCGCAAATATTATTAATCAAAAATTAAATATAAATGAGTTTTCACATAAATTAATAGATGCTCATACAATCGAGGTAACTGTAGATAATAATATTTCTATTACACAAATTATTGAAAAACTAAAATATTTGAATGTTAATGTAATAAACATTATTAGTAAGAGAAATAGATTGGAAGAGCTATTTATGGAACTTACTAAAGAAGAGACAATAGCATGAATATCTCATGGATGATTGCATATCAAACAATTGTTAAAAAAGAATTTGTAAGATTTGCAAGAATATGGATACAAACAATACTCCCCTCTGTAATTACAATATTTTTATATATAACAATATTTGGAAATTTTATTGGTGATAGGATTGGTAATATAAAAAATTTTAGCTATGTAGATTATATAATACCAGGTCTTATTCTTATGCCTATTATAACAAACTCTTATATGAATGTTGTTGGTTCTTTTTATAGTTCGCGTTTCCAAAAAAGTTGTGAGGAATTGCTCGTTGCTCCTGTTCCTAATTGGGTAATATTACTTGGTTATATCTCAGGAGGCGTGTTAAGAGCTTTTGTTGTTAGTATTGCGGTTTATTTTGTAACAACATTATTTACTAAAATACCTATCCATAATATTTCTTTTGTTATTTTAATAACTTTTTTAACATCCTTTTTATTTTCTACCGCAGGGTTTATTAACGCTGCTTATGCAAAAAGTTTTGATGATATAAATATTGTTCCAACTTTTATTCTAGCTCCATTAACCTATTTAGGTGGTACATTCTATTCTATAGATGCTCTACCGCAAATTTGGCAAGATATATCATTAGTAAACCCTATCGCATATATTGTTAGTTCTTACAGATATGCGTTTTTAGGTCTAGAGGAAACAAACATCTTGTTAGCGGTTCTTATAATAGTTACTTTCATAATTATTTTGTTTATAATGGCTCTAATAATACTTGAAAAAGGCATAGGTATTAAAAATTAAGTCTTATGAAGTTGGGAAAATCCAGTGAATTTAGTCTGGTACTACACCCGTAACGGTAAAAAGTCCGAATGCTAACATGATAAGAAACCCATAAGCGGGATGCTTACATAGATGGGTATTTATTCTGGTATTTGGCTAGAATTTTCTATGTATTAGTATTCCTTTTATGAAAGAGGTATACAATGGTTAAAACAATAATTATTTTAATGATATTTTCTATATCATCTATTGCTTTTGCTAAAAGCGATTTAGATCAAATTATTGTAACTCCAAACTTAAAGAAAACTACTATACACGAATCATTAAATGCTGTTTCAATAATAACAAAAGATGAAATAAGAAATTATGGTTACAAGTCTATAGATGAAATATTACAACATGTGAGCTCAATTAATATTGGAAGTAATGGTGGGCATGGACAAACAAAATCTATTTTTTTACGAGGCACGGAAAGTAATCATACAAAAGTCTTAATAGATGGTGTTAGTCTAAACCCTGGTACATTGGGTGTTCCTTCAATTCAACATGTTTCTCCACAAATAATAGAAAGAATTGAAATCTCAAAAGGTGGTATGTCAACATTATACGGAAGAGATGCTATAGGGGGAATTATTAATATAATCACAAAGAATAGGTTTAATAATGATGAAATAATTATTGAATCTGGAAAAGATCAGACAAATAAATTTGGACTTAATAAGAGTTTTTCTAATGATATACATAATTTCACAATTAGTTTTATAGAATTACAATCAAATGGATATAAGGCAAAAGTAGATTCAACAAAAAATCATGCATATATAAATAAAAATTTAAATCTTGTTTATCTATATAATGAAAAAAATAATAACATTGAAATAAATTGGTACCAAAGTCTTGGGAATACAGAATATGATAGTTTTGGCGCTAACTTAAATCAAGACCATAAAGATTCTCTTGCAAAAGTAGTCTTAACTAAAAAATATAATAATTATAAAGATAAATTTATATTTATTAATAAAATAAATAAGATTGATCAGAAAACACTAAATGCTACAGACTATACACATACAAAAAGCACAGAGCTTAATATTAATAGAAATTATTATAATTTGTTTAATTCAGATATCATTCTTGGTATAAATTTAACCAACGAGAGATTATCTGAACTATCATTCGGCACTGCGTTTAAAAAAGAAAATTGGATAAAGGAATTATATTTTCAATCTGAATATCAAATAAAAAAATCTATATTCAACTTTGGAACTAGATATATTAACCATAATATATATGGTAATTTTTATTCTGGAAATATTAATTTTGGTCATGCTTTGACAGATAAAACTAAATTTATATTTTCTGTTTCTAAATCATTCAGGCCTCCTGATGGAACTGATTTATATGGATATGGCGGGAATAGTGATTTGCAACCTGAAGAGTCTATTAATTCAGAAATATCTTTTAAAACAAAATTATCTAATAATAATGGCTTAATAATAACTTTTTTTAATAATAATATTAGAAATTTAATTGAATCTGATGGAACAATTATGCAAAATATCAATAAAGCTAAAATTAAAGGGCTCGAAATGACTTATTATAACAAGTATGGAAATTTAGATTATAAATTTGATTACACACTATTAAATGCCAAGGATTTAAATAATAATGCCGATTTATCTAGACGTCCAAAAAATAAATTAACTAGCAAAATTAGTTATACTTTTAAAAAAAATAATAAATTAGGTGTTTCCATGGTTGCCTCTAGTAAGAGCGATGACTCGATTTATGACTCTAATGTATTAGGTGGATATACAATTTTTAATTTAACGTATCTGTATGATACTATTGACTATGCTTGGAAGTTTAATATGAACAATGTATTTAATAAAAAATATAGACAAGCTCATAACTATAATAGTGAAGGAAGATCATATTATATTAGCTTTATAAACAATTTTTAATATGAAAAATTTTGTCGCACCATTATTAATATTTTTACTTCTGATTTTATCAAGGTATATGAGCGATATACCAAACTTTACTCCTACTATATCTTTAATTCTATTTTCTAGCTATTTTATTAATAACAAATATACTTCTATGTTAACTGTATTAACTTCCCAAATTGTTGCCGATGTATATATTGGTACATATTCTTATATATTTTTTGTCTACTTATCTTATTTAATAATTGTCTTGATTGGAGAGTTCTATTTGAAAGAATTAAAATTAAAAAGTGTAATAATTTCCTCTTTTTTAGCTGCTTCAATATTTTTTATAGTTAGTAATTTTGGTTTCTGGTTTACTGAATCTTTATATAGTCATGACTTAAATGGTTTAATAACATGCTATGTAGCGGCAATACCATTTTTTGACGATTCATTAATATCAGCATCGCTATATTCTTTAACTATATATATTATTTATAAGTTCTATAAAAACTTATTTTCTGAAGCAAATATAGCAACTAAATAATTTAATCAAATTTTAATTGCCCGCCAGTTTTATATTCAGTAACGCGAGTTTCAAAAAAGTTTTTTTCTTTTTTTAGGTCCATGATTTCTGACATCCACTCAAAAGGGTTGGTTGCTCCTGGGTATTGTTCAGGCAATCCTATTTGCGTTAATCTTCTATTCGCAATAAATTTTATAAACTCTTCGTACAAACTAGCATTGATCCCTAATATTGGTTTAGGCATAGTATCGTATGCATATTGAGTCTCAAGTTTTACTCCTTCTTTTATTAATTCTATCATTTCAGCTTGAAATTCTTCACTCCATAAATCTGGATTTTCAATTTTAATTTGATTGATTACATCTATTCCAAAATTCATATGCATAGATTCATCTCTCAGAATATACTGGAATTGCTGCGCAACACCAGTCAATTTATTTCTTCTACCCATGGATAGTATTTGTGTAAAACCAACATAAAAGAATATACCTTCAAATATTACATAAAATGCAACAAGGTCGCGCAATAATCTCTGATTATTTTCTTTTGTTCCTGTTTTAAATGTAGGGTCTCCTAAACTTTGAGTGAAAGGTAATGCCCATTCAGCTTTTGTTGCTACAGCAGGTACTTCTCTATACATATTAAAAATTTTACTTTCATCTAAACCTAGTGACTGCACACAATAAGTGTATGCATGAGTATGTATAGCTTCTTCAAATGCTTGGCGCAATAAATATTGTCTACACTCAGGGTTTGTAATATGTCTATATACCGCCAATACCAGATTATTTGCAACTAGCGAATCAGCAGTTGAAAAAAACCCTAGGTTTACTTCGACAATATTTCTTTCATCTTCCGTAAGCCCCTTCGGGTCATTCCATAATTTTATGTCATCATGCATCGCTACTTCTTCTGGCATCCAATGATTTGCTGAACCATCTAGATATTTTTTCCAAGCCCATTCATATTTAAATGGTACTAATTGATTTAAATCAGCTCTACAGTTTATAATTGCTTTATCGTCGACTCTAATTCTACCAGCGCCCTGTTCAATATCTTCTATTCCAGTTAAACCTTCATGCAAAGATTTTTTTTCTAACAAAGATTCGCTTGATAATGATTCTTCAATCTTTGTTGAGTCTGTTGGTTTAGACTCAGGTTTATTTAAAGCTTCTTTTATTGGGTCGTCCCAGTTATACATATGATCACCTTTCTTTATTTGTTAATTTATGCCACCCTCTTAGCGTAGTAAAATTATTCTTTGTAAAATTTAATTCTTCTAACTCTCTTTGTATATTTGATATTGTGTAAATTAATAATGTAACAATAATTGCAACCGATGAAATTAAATATATCATTGGCATGCCTCACAATCTGGGTCATCTATTAAACATTGTTTTTCTTCTGATTTATTGCTCACGGCATTCAAAGAAGATCCTGTGTTATCTGAGGTACTTTTTTCTACATGCGTTGCACCCAGAGATCTTAAATAATATGTTGTCTTAAGCCCTCTTATCCAAGCAAGTTTATAAGCGCTATCAAGTTTTTTTCCATCAGTATCAGAAATATATAAGTTAAGTGATTGAGACTGGTCTATCCACTTTTGTCTTCTGGCTGCCGCTTCTACTAACCATCTTGTATCAATTTCAAAACATGTTTGGTACAAAGATTTTAAATCATCAGGAACTCTGCTTATAGATCTAAGTTGACCATCGAAATATTTTAAATCCTTTATCATAACCTCGTCCCATATTTTTGCTCTTTTAAAATCTTCAATAAGATAAGGATTGATTACTGTGAACTCACCTGACAAATTAGATTTAACATATAGGTTTTGGTAAGTGGGCTCGATTGATTGTGAAACACCACAAATATTAGAAATTGTTGCGGTTGGCGCTACCGCAAGAGTGTTTGAATTTCTCATTCCATGCGTTTTTATCATTTCTCTTAATGTATCCCAATCAAGAGTTTGATCCATATTGACATCTAAATATTTTCCTCTGATATCTTTAAATTTTTTCAAACTATCAATAGGCAATATACCTTGGCTCCATAATGAGCCATCGAAAGTTTTATAAGAACCTCTTTCTTTTGCTAATTCCATAGATGCCTCGATAGCATAGTAACTAATATGTTCCATGCTTTTATCTGCAAATTCTACTGCCCCTTCAGACGCATAAGGTATTCTTAGTTTATATAAAGCGTCTTGGAAACCCATTACCCCAAGACCAACAGGCCTGTGTTTAAAATTAGATTCCTTAGCTTTATCAACACTGTAGTAATTATAATCAATAACATTGTCTAACATTCTCATGGCTGTCTTAATTGTTTTTGCTAATTTTTTAGTATTAATATTATTATCTTCATCTATATGAGAAGATAAATTCACAGAACCTAAATTACATACAGCTATTTCTTCTTTTGATGTATTTAATGTTATTTCTGTGCATAAATTCGATGAATGAACCACCCCTGTATGCTGTTGAGGTGAACGTAAATTACAAGGGTCTTTAAATGTAATCCATGGATGTCCTGTTTCAAATAACATACTTAAAATCTTTCTCCATAAATCAATTGCTTTGACTTTCTTGAAGTTTTCTATTTTTCCTTCATCCGCTTGTTTTTCATAGAACTCATACTTCTTTTCAAAATCTAATCCTGTTAAATCATGTAAGTCTTCTACATCATTTGGTGAAAATAAAGTCCAATCAAGGTTGTTGTATAGTCTTTTCATGAATAAATCAGGTATCCAATTAGCTGTATTCATGTCATGGGTTCTTCGTCTATCATCTCCAGTATTTTTTCTTAATTCTAAAAATTGCTCTATATCTAAGTGCCATGTTTCAAGATACGCACACATTGCTCCCTTTCTCTTTCCACCCTGATTTACAGCTACTGCAGTGTCATTTGCAACTTTCAAAAAAGGTATTACTCCTTGGCTTTTACCGTTAGTCCCTTTTATATATGAGCCTAAAGCTCTGACTTGAGACCAATCATTTCCTAATCCTCCAGCAAATTTAGACAACATAGCATCATCGCTTATACCTTCGAATATTCCTTTTAAATCGTCTGGTATAGTAGATAGATAGCAAGAAGAAAGTTGTGGTCTTAATGTTCCAGAGTTAAATAATGTTGGGGTACTACACATAAAATCAAAAGAAGATATTAAGTTATAGAATTCAATAGTGCGTTCTTCTCTATTCTTTTCATTAATAGCTAGACCCATTGCTACTCTCATAAAAAAAGCTTGGGGTAATTCAAATCTAGTTTCTTTATGATGGATAAAATATCTATCGTATAATGTTTGTAATCCAAGATACGTAAAAGACATGTCATTTGAGGGGTTTAAATGCTTGGTTATATAATCTAAATCATAAGTTAGCAATTCTTTATCTAATAAATTAATCTCGCATGCTTTCTCCAAATACATCTTAAAGTATGTAGAATAATGCTTAGACATATTCTTTATAGTTGGAGATGAGTCTTTAAAGCCTAATAAGGTCAAAGCTTCTTCATATATACTGCTTAATAATAATCTAGATACAACATATGAATAATTTGGATCTTTTTCTATTAAAGGGCGAACAGAAATTAAAATCGAACTTGATAAGTCTTCTTTTTTTATTCCATCATAAATATTTTTATCTATCGTATCATACACCACGTCTACTGATACATCAGGGATTCCTTCACAGCATTCTGTAATAATAATTCTTAATTTATCAAGATCTAAGATCTCGGTAGTGCCATCTTCTCGAATGATGGATTTTTTAATAGGCATATCTTCAATGCCTTCATTTTTATTTTGGCTACGCGCTTGATTCCTCTCTTCTCTATATAAAACATAGGCTCTAGCAACATCTTGATAACCAGCTCTCATAATCGCTAACTCTACTTGATCTTGAATATCTTCAATATGAACTACACCACCTTCTGGAAAACGTCTCTTAATTGCGGTATCCACCTTATTTGCTAATAATTCTACTTCATTATGTATTCTTGTAGATGCAGCTGCGCTACTTCCTTCCACGCTTAAGAATGCTTTTGTCATTGCGACTATAATTTTACTTAAGTCATATGAGGTTACTTTGCCATTTCTCCTCATTACCCTGTATTTTCCAGGAATCGGAGGTATGCTGACATTATTAGTAAGTGTTTTTGATTCTACCGTATCAGGGAGTTTATTATTTTGTAATTCTTCTGTCATAATTTTCCTAAATTTTTATTATTATTCTGCAGATTTATTATTCTTTTAGTATTGCACTTGTTATGAGTAACTTGTGCACCAGTAAATTATAACACTAATTATTGTGGTTGTAATGATTTGGAAACACAATATATTGTGTTTTTTTTGTTTAAAACATGTGTATAACCTGTAGATAAACAAATATAAGAATTATTTAATATTCTAATGTAGATTTACATCATTAATGTTGCTATTCCAAGCAACGAAATAAAACCGATAATATCAGTGATAGTTGTCAAAATAACGCCCCCTGCTAAAGCGGGGTCTATATTTAACCTTCTTAGAATTAGGGGCAAACTAACTCCACTTATTGCTCCTATAATTAAATTAATCATTAATGCTGCAGCAATAACTAATGCTAGAAAAATGCTATTAAACCAAAAATAAACTGCAGATGCTACGATTGAAGACCATAAAATACCATTTAAAACACCTATCGATGCCTCTTTAAATATTAAAAGTTTAGAGTTTGTTATCCCTATCTGGTTTGTAGCTTGAAATCTCATAACAAGAGCCAAACTTTGCATGCCTGCAATACCTCCCATGCTAGCAACTATTGGCATAAGTATTGCAAGAGTAACTACTTTTTCTATAGTAGCTTCAAATATTCCTATTGCTGCCGCTGCAAGTACCGCAGTAATTAAGTTTGCTCCAAGCCATATTGTTCTTCTTTTGGTGCTCTGTATAATTGGGGCAAAAATATCATCCTCTTTATTCAATCCTGCCATGTTTAATACAGACTCATCTGCTTCATCTCGTATAATATCCACTACATCATCAATAGTAATTCTTCCCAACAATATTCCCTCTTTATTAACAACGGCTGCAGATACTAAATCATGGTTTTCAAATATTCTAGCAACTTCATGTGTATCCATATCTGTATCAATAATATTAGTGTCCTCAGTCATAATCTCAGATACTAATGATCCTGTGTTTGCTACTAATAAATCTTGTATAGAAACATAGCCAAAATACTTATCCATAATATCTGTAACAAAAACAATGTCAGTTTGCTCTGGCAATTTTTTTAATCTTCTAAGGTATTTAAGAAGCACTTCCACGGTAACGCTTGATCGAACATTAATTGTATCTGTATTCATAAGACCGCCAGCAGTATCATCAGAAAATGATAAAACCTTAGCGAGTCTATCTTGGTTTTGCTTATCTAAACTCTTTATTGTTTTAGTAATTAAATTCTTTGGTAGTGATTGTATAATGTCAGCCAAATCATCAGTGTCCAAATTCTCGGCAATTTTTGCAAGGCCTTCAGTACCGCTTTCATCTATAAGTTCATCCAATAAATTTCCTCTGACTTCTTCGCTTAATTCAGCCAAAGTTTCACCTCTGTTATGATTTGTTACTAGATTCCATATCAAGTCTCTTCTATTTCTAGGCGAGCTTTCTATGACGTCAGCTATTTCAGATGGGTATAACGAATTCAATAAATTACGCGCCTTAATTATTGCACCACTGTCTAAAACCGAAGTGAGTTCATCAAGCGTAATAGTGTTTTCTTTTGTTTGGGTTTTTGCTTCCATGCATATATTATCTACCTATTGCTATAGGTTGCAAATTTTTTATTTAAATAAACTTATAATTTATAGAAGAGGTTTATATTACGATAGAGATATTTGTATTTAGAAATCGTACCTTAACCCTATCATTGTAGATTCGATGTCTTCATTTATGCCATCTCCTGATCCGGCATCGCTTGACGAGTGTCCAAGATATATACTAGATGTTTTAGATAGTTTATATTTCATCCCAATATTATAACCGTCTCTATTATAACTTGCTCCTTGGCTAGCATCAGTATCACCATATGAATACTGAAATTCCATTGGCCCAGATTTATATCTAATACCATACCAATCTGCTTCACCATCATAATTGCCTCCAGTGAACATTTTACTGTCTAAGCCAATATCTTCATGCATATACCAAACTATAATTCTGCGGTTTCCTTCTATATGGAAATTTTTAGTAATTGTATATTTTTCATTATAGTTTTGATTGCCTGTGCCAGTTACACTGTTGTCTTGATTTCTCGCATAAGTAATACTTAAACCAGGTACAAATAAATTTTTATATTCTATGCCAATGCCAGTATCTTGTTTTGTAACGTTATTGCTTGTGCCTTCGCCAAAACCATAGATAGCGGCAAAACTAAAGTCACCAAGCTTTAATTCATAAAGCATTGACTCTCTCCAGTATGAGCTATGCGCCATGGATCCTTGTGAAATCATTCTAGCATCACGTGCTTGTGTAATTGTATCGTGAAATAAATCATGTTTTGCGAAATACTTATACGGGGATTCAAGTGATCCAAATTTAAATTGTCCAAACGGAGTTAAAAAACCAAGCCATCCTTGTTTAAGGGCAAAAGTATTACAAGGAGATTTACCATTAGCATCAGTATTACAGTTTGTACTGTCACTGGTTGCCCAGGAATCTCCAATATCTATCGCATATTCAATTTTATAATTTAACGCATAGCCATTTTTTATAAAGGATTTTCCTTTAATTCCAATTCTACCCATGCCCTCATCATCTCTAATGCTTGAAATTTTGTTATTATTATTAGTTGAATGATCTGACACATCATACTGTGCCCATAATCTGCCGTAGAAAATAACCTCTGGTAGATTTTTCTTATTAATTCTAGTTTCTGCAAACACTATGTTAGAGTTAAAAATTATATTTATAAATATTATAAGAGTGAATAATTTGTGAAATATTTTCTTATAGACCATTAGGCACAATCACTTTATGAATTATAAGAACAATCGCAACACTTGCTCCTAGCCCAAATATCATTTTACCAAAATCTTTTGCAATAATTGGGAATACATATTTAAAACGATAATCGTCAATTACAGATGAGATAGCTAATTCTCGTCCCGACAATAACCCAACAAAAACCCAAGTTGTGGACATTGGTAGATTATTAAGCTCTTTAAAGAAGAATAAAACAAAAGCATAAACAAGATTAATGATGGTAGTGGATCTTGAGAATCTTGCGCCATGTTTGCTAATTACTACTTCTTGAATTTTTCCCCCACCTGTATAAAAAACGTATCCGAGTATTAGAGTGGTGGAAACTAACACTATTAATAAATCACCAAACATTAATTTTCTAGGTAAAAAAACTGCAATGTTTGCCATATCATGTTGTAGCCATGCAAACCATAACCAACCGCTAGTTATCCACTGGCTTACTCTCCAAAATTTTCTATGCGTTGGATGATCTTCTTTTTCATTAATGAATCTTTCTAAGATAACCCATATAAGATATGCTGATATAGCAGCTACACCATAACCAATAATAGATTTCATAAGCATTTGCTCAAGAACGGTTACAGTTGCAAAAGCTGATAAAACTAAAAAGGTTGTGGAGACTGGGATGCCGGCACGTGTTAAAAAAAGTAAAATACCTGGAGCAAGGGCATGGTACCATTGAATTTTCTGATGAGGAATTTGTGTTAATCTTTCATATGAAATATCGCCATCGTAAAAATACCAACCATAAGTAATGGTAAAAACTAGCATAATTGAAGCTGCAAACCATAGATTATACCAAGCAAAATCTTCTTTATTGGCAGAAAGAAATGTTCCTAGTGTTTGAATAGAGTCATTTGCAATAACTGAGTAAGCTGCAAGAAAAAACCCTAAATACATCCAAACTATACTAAGTTCCATGAGACCCCTTGAAATTAAACCTCAATTTATAAACTTCTAAAGACTATTAGTCTTATATGAGAATAATAATTTATCAGAAATTATTGTAAAGCAAAATTTTATTAAATTTTTGTTAAAATTATATTACAGAATATAGGTTTTATTTTATATAATCTATTAAATGGTTGATATTATCATACATAGGTCTAAACGGTATATTAAAGAAGATGTTGATTACTATTGTTCAGATATTCGCGACAAACATGGGATGATTAAACCTAGCGTCAACCTTGTTAGTTTATCATGTGACTCTAATATTTTTCATTCCACTCCATCAAACCATGAAATATCATCCATTTATTATCCATTTGAGAAAAATATTTTTCATAGAATATATATTGGTATAAGTTTTCCGCTATTTGCAAATAATTGGGGGGCTGCGTTTCTACGTCATCTTATGTATTTAGTAGATAAAGGTGGTGCGGTTATACTACCTGTGTATGCTGAAAGACAAGGAGTAGAAAAAAATTATTGGTCAAGAAGTTCGCTAGAAGTGATATTTCAAAGTAGACAAAAATGGTGGGGGGAAAGTAATATTTGGGCTGAAAATGACGGGGTAATGTCTATTAGAATAGGTAAAAAAGAACCTCCGAAAAAAAATAGTACTTTAAATTATTTGTTTGATTATGAGTCAAATAATATTAAAAGCAAAGATAACCCTTACGTTAATAAAAGAATAGCAAGGCATCACAAAAATGGAACAATGAGTGCAATTGTGGAGCAGATAATTATTAATTACTTCGGTAGGAAAAAAGGTATTAGCTATTGTGATATACATGGAGATATTTTATTAACATCAGAAATTTTAATGAGTGATTACATAACTATAAATAGTACAACTCAAATAATAAATGATGATTTAAATATAACTGATATCAAAAAATATATAGGCAAAGGGTTTGATGAAAAAATGCATATAATGTCACATCAAGATAAATTTCCAAACACAAGTAATAACTTTGATGTTATAAGCATGTTGAATATTTTTGAAAATGAATCTGAAGATTTTAAAAAGGATTGTATAAAAAAATCTTTTAATAATTTAAATAGAAATGGTGTTTTAATCATGCAGGATAAATCATTTAATAATAAAGAATTTACCAATAGCATTATTTCATCTATTCCTAACCTTGAACATGGGCAATACTCATCGATTGTAGCAACAAAACATAACAAAGGAATTAATATACCTCATTATTCAGATATAATATTTAAAGAGTTGCAGATAGAAAATGACAACAGGCAAAATTTAATAAATATATTTTATAAAAAATGACTTTAGAGAATACATTAAACTCAATTAGTAGTTTTATTTGGGGACCAATAACTCTTTTCTTCCTTTTAGGTGTTGGCATTTATTTAATGATTGGATTACATGCTTATCCAATTAAAAATCTTAAACATGGTTTTAAAGTATTATTTAAGAAATCTGATGATAAAGATGATGGAGATATTTCATCATTTGAATCCTTAATGACTGCATTATCTGCAACTGTAGGAACAGGTAACATAGCAGGCGTTGCAACTGCTATTTTTCTAGGTGGTCCAGGTGCTATTTTTTGGATGTGGATAACAGCATTATTTGGTATGGCTACAAAATATGCTGAAGCTTTTCTAGCAATATATTTTAGGGAAAAAAATACATCTGGAAATTATGTGGGTGGACCAATGTATTATATTAAAAATGGTTTAAGCCAAAAATATCATTTCCTTGCTTATTTATTTGCTTTTTTTGGTATGATTGCAGCTTTTGGTATTGGTAATGGCGTTCAAGCTAATTCAGTTGCGCAAGTTTTATCATCGGAGTTTAATATTTCTCAAATAACAATTGGTTTTACAATTGCTGTTCTTGTAATGCTTGTAATATTAGGCGGAATAAAAAGTATTGGGAAAACTGCAGCTAAATTAGTACCTATAATGTCAGCTGTGTATATTTTAGGAGGCTTATATATAATTTTTATAAACATTTCTATTGTACCTGATATCTTTTTATTAATTGTGAACTCTGCTTTTACAACAACTGCTGCAACTGGAGGTTTTGCTGGAGCAACAATTTGGATGGCAATAAGATTTGGTGTCTCTAGAGGTGTTTTTTCTAACGAAGCAGGTTTGGGTAGTTCTCCAATAGCTCATGCAGCTGCTAGAACTAATAACCCTGTTAAACAAGGATCAATATCAATGCTGGAACCATTAATAGATACTTTGGTTGTATGTACAATTACTGCTTTTGTAATTTTAATTAGTAATAGCTGGCTATCAGGAATAAATGGTGCTTCTTTAACTTCGCTAGCATTTAATGAGGGTCTGCCTGGTCTTGGTAAATATATTGTGATTATCGGATTAGTTCTTTTTGCTTTTAGCACAATAATAGGATGGAGTTATTATGGAGAAAAATGTGCTGAATTTATTTTTGGTGAAGGTATAACTACTATATATCGAGTTTTATGGATAATAGTTATTCCTGTAGGTGCTACAATAGAATTAAATTTAATATGGCTAATAGCAGATATTATGAATGGTTTAATGGCACTACCAAATTTAATTGCATTAATATTATTAAGTCCAATTGTTTTCTCTAAAACAAAAAGTTTATTGAATAAATAAAGTGAAATTAACAGCTACAGAAAAAAAACTTTTGCAAATACATGTTCAATCATCATTGTCTGAAGATTGTGTGGAAAAAGATATTACAAGCAGTTTACTAAATAAAATAGAAGTTAGCGCAGTCATAATCTTTAAAGAAGAGGGGGTGCTATGTGGAATAGATTGGGTGAATGAAGTATTTAAAAAAGTGAACTCTAAAATAAAAATAAAATGGCTATACAAAGATGGGGATTTTATTAAAAAAAATAAAACAGTATGTATCATAAAAGGTAATAATAAATCTATTCTAACAGCTGAAAGAACAGCATTAAATTTTTTACAAACATTGTCTGGAATCTGCAGTAATATCAAAAAATATCAAGATCAAATAAAAAATAAAAATATTAAACTTTTATATACGAGAAAAATAGTGCCTGGCTGGAAATATGCCATTGGCAATATTTGTAGTCTTATGTGTTGTAAACCTCATAGATCTAATCTTCAAGAGTCTATTTTAATTAAAGAAAATCACCTAAAATTTATAAAAAATATTGAAGAATATATTAGAACAGCTAAAAAATCAAAAAAGTTAATTATAGCTGAAGCAAAAACATTATCTGAGTTAAAAGCATTCAATAATTTAAAGCTAAATAGAATCTTATTAGACAACTTTACCCCCAGCCAAGTAAAAAAAGCTATCAAACTATCCAAAAATACCCCTATTGAAGTATCTGGTAATATTACTATAAAAAATATAAAAAATTATACAATTAAAGGCGTGTCATTCATCTCTGTTGGCGCATTAACTAAAAACATCCACGCATTGAATATATCGTTACTGGTACGGTAATATGGTTAAAACAAAATATTCTATATATAATAAGGTATGGATAATTCTTACAGCCAAAGAAATCATTTACTAAAAGTCTTTATTCT
>CAJWJQ010000011.1:0-29994 GCA_913041905.1 uncultured Gammaproteobacteria bacterium | reverse complement strand
TGAACATACTATTCCGTCTAACCCTAATTCATTTGCTATCATTGATAATTTATTAACCACATCGGACCTTTTTTCATTGCCAATATACTCTAAGTCTTCACTTGAATGACTTGTTAATAAAGTTACGCCAATTAACTTTGCATTTGGATTAACTTCATTCTTAGCGTTAATTGCCGCATCGATCATAGGTTTTCCTCCTAGAAGATGTATGTTCAACATCCAAATTCCAAGCTTATATGCTTCTACGCATGCCTTATAAACAGTGGTTGGTATATCATGAAATTTTAAATCTAGAAAAATTTCAAACCCTTTGTTTTGTAATTGATTTACAATTTCTGGTCCATATTTTGTAAACAGTTGTTTGCCAATTTTAAGTCTGCACTCGTTAGGGTTTATTTTTTCACATAATGAAAATACATCATTTTTGTTTGAATAATCTAAGGCAATAATTATTTTGTTATTATCTTTGGTCATCATTAGAGCTCTCTTCTATTATATCAATAGGTGATTTTGGTACAATCGAATTCCAATGGTTACAACTAGGACATAACCAATTTAATACGTGGGATTTATATCCACAGTTATTACAAAGAAAATAACAACTAGTTGAAAAAATTTTCTGGTAAGATTTAGTTATATTATCTATAACTGGCAACGATTGAGACTCGGGTTTAGATAATGCAATGGTATGATTTATAACAAAATCTGTTATAGGGTTATTCATTTTATGATAATTTAAATATTTTTCTGCGCTCACCTCGTCTTTTTCATATAGTAAAAACAAGTAAATGTCAGGGATAAATGGTAGCTCTTTCATTTTAGAAATTGACAATATTGTATTTAGTATAACATCACTACTATTTACTTTTTTCCCAAGCTCTATAATTTTAGATGATATATATTTTGCAAAATCTATATTTTGAGATATAACTAATTGATAATACTGTGCTGAAATATTTACATCATTTTTTGAATAATACTTAGCTAATTGTAAGTTAGCTCTAATACAATTCTGATCTACCTTCAAAGCTTTTTTGGAAATAGCAACTGCCTTTTCAAGCTCACTGTTCTCAAAATTTATTTTAGATATCTCGCAATAATATTGAGATAAAAGTGTAATTTTACCATTACCATTAACATTATCACTACTTAATGTATTTACCACATTAATTGCTTTCTCCCAATCTTTGGTAACCTCATATAATTTTAAAAGATGTTCTTTACATGATTGATTGTAACTATTAATTTCTGATAGGTTTTTAAAAATTTTTTCAGATCTGTCATAGAGTCCAGCAGACTGAAAATCTTTTGCTAATTCATATAATGCTTGATTCTTAAGTTCATTTTCTAATGTAGGTCGTGATAATAAATTTTGATGTATTAGAATAGCTTTATCAAATTCACCTCTTTTCCTATATAATCCACCAAGAGCAAGATGTGTCTCAATTGTTGAGCTGTCAACGTCCATTAATGCGGTAAAAATTTTAAATGCTTTATCTTCCTCATTATTGAGTAAATAATTTAATCCTCTAAAATATTCAGCATTAAAAATATTCTTAGTTATTATTTTTTCTGGTTTTAGATAGTAGTAACCTGTTGCAATTAATATCACTGCAAGTGCTATAAATACATAAAGCATTAGTGGTCGTCTCTTAGCGGATTTTTCCTCATGCTATCGATTTCATCTTCTCTGATTTTCATTGTTTTTCTAAGATTCATATTTTCATGTTTATGCTTTATATATGCCGAAAGAAAAAACAATAAAGCTAAAAAAGAGCCAAGTAAAAAACTTATAAACAAAAACAATGGTAAAGGCCCACTATATGTTTTTAAATAAAGATTGATGTCTATAATATTTGTATTTAACATAGAAACAGTGATAGACAAAGCTAAGAAAAATAAAGTTATAATAAATATTACAATTCTGAACATACTACTCTATCTTATGCTATTAATATTATAAAATGAAGAGAAATAAAATACTAATTTTTATTGTTTACTCTATTTTTTAATTCTTTGCTTGGTTTAAAATGTATGTTTGATCTTTTCTCTAGAGCTACAGACTCACCGGTTTTAGGGTTTCTAGCTGTTCTTGAATTGTAATGGTGTAATGAAAAAGTACCAAACCCTCTGATTTCTACTCTATCACCAGAATAAAGAGATTTTGATATATGTTCTAATATTTTTTTTACTGAATAATCTATGTCAGATGATGTATAAGATTTAAATTTTTCTGATAGTTTTAATATTAATTCTGATTTATTTAAAATCATAACTGCCTACGATGTACCATCAGGAGCATCTTGTTTGGGTTCGCTATCAGGAGTATCTTGTTTAGATTCGCTATCAGGAGTGTTTTGTTCAGAAGTTAATTGTTTAATACCTAAAGATACTCTTTCTCTTTCGGCATCTATTGATAAAATTATTGACTCAACCTCGTCCCCTTTTTTAAACATTCTTATCGCCTCTTCTTGGTTATCGTCTTGTGTAATATCAGTTATATGTATCAAACCATCAACATCTCCATCAAGACCAACAAAAATTCCAAAATCTGTTATTGACTTAATTTGGCTTTTTATAATTTCACCTTTTTTATGATTTTCTGAAAACTGTATCCATGGATTCTCAAGACATCGCTTTAGACTTAACGACACTCTTCTTTTTTCATCATCTATTTCTATTACTTTAACTTCCAACTCATCACCTAAATTTGTTACTTTGTTAGGGTTTATATTTTTATTTGTCCAATTTAATTCTGACGTTCTTATTAAACCCTCAACATCATTACCTAAATCAATAAAGACACCATAATCCGCAATATTTGTAACTTTACCTTTATAGTTATTATCAACTTCTAAATTTTCTGTAACTTTATTCCAAGGATCATCTTGAAGTTGTTTCATTCCAAGGCTAACTCTATTTTTTTCTGAATCAAATTTTAATACAATAACCTTTATTTCATCTCCAACTTTTAAAATTTCACTTGGATGACTAATTCTTTTCCATGATATGTCAGTGATATGCAATAAACCATCTATTCCGCCTAAATCTATAAATGCTCCATAATCTGTTAAATTTTTTATAAAACCAGTAACAGTTTTACCCTCAGTATATTTCTCTGCCGTTTCATCGGAACTTGCTCCTTGGTCCATCAGTACTGCTTTTCTAGATAAAACTATATTATTTCTAATTTTATCCATTTTTATAATCTTAAAATCTAAAATCTTACCTTCTATATAGTCAACGTCTTTAGTTGGTCTTACGTCAACCAATGATCCTGGTAAAAAAGCTTTAATATCCATAAGCTCAACTGTAAAGCCTCCTTTGACTTTTCCACATACTTTGCCTTGTATTATTTCTTGAGAAGTTTGAATCTTTTCAAGTTCTGACCAAACTTTTGTGCGTTTAGCTTTTTCACGCGAGAGAATTGTCTCTCCATATCCATCTTCCACAATATCAAGCATTACTTCTACAGAATCGCCAACTTTTATTTCTAACTCGCCACTAGAATCAAGGAATTGATTTTTTGGTATGATTCCTTCTGATTTAAGTCCTGCGTTTATGACAATATAATCATTCCTTATTTCTATGACTTCTGCATTAACTAAACTCCCAGGAGTCATGTCAATTTTTTCCATGCTGTCTTTAAACAACGTTTCAAATTCTGATTGCATTAATAGTTATACCTCATTTATTACAAGCTTCTGATATATTATACAATTCAAGGATTTTATCAAGAACTGTATCAGGTTTTAAATTACTTGAATCTATGATAATAGCATCATCCGCAGCTTTTAACGGAGATATAATTCTATCTTTATCACTATTATCTCTATCTCTTAACATTTTTTTAATACCCCCTAAGTCTGAGCTAACACCAGAATCTAGTAATTGCTTATGTCGTCTATTAGCCCTTATTTCTAAATCTGCTATAAAGTATATTTTTAATTTTGCATTTGGAAAAACTTTTGTTCCCATGTCTCTTCCATTAGCTATTAGGCCAGGGTCTTGAACACATGAATGTTGTAAAAAAAGCAATGATTCTCTTACTGAATGGTATTGAGAAACTATAGATGCTTGTAATCCTATTTCTTCTGAATACAAAAAATTAGTGATATCCTTATTTTTATAGAAAACTTGGAATTGTAAGTTTTTAGAAGGTAATAATGCAATATTACTAATTATGTTTTTTACTACTTTTTCAGAATTTAAATCCATAGATTCTAGTCTATTTATATAACCTATAGATCTATACAAAACCCCACTGTCTAAGAAATAAAATTTTAGTTTTTTAGATAATAGTTTTGATATGGATGACTTTCCAGAACTTGCAAGACCATCTATTGCAATTATCGGTATGTTACTCATACTTCATAAACCTCTGCTCCAATGCCATTAATGGTGGTTTTAAAATTTGGAAATGATGTCGGTATATTTTCTGTATTTAAAACTGTAATGGGCTTCTTTGATATTGCTCCAGCAACTATAAATGACATGGCAACTCTATGGTCATGATTACTATTAACAATGCCTCCATTAAAACTCCCTCCAAATATTTTTAATGAATCAGTTGTTGATAAAGTTTTTATGCCTAATACATTTAATCCTTCTTCCATAGATTTTATTCTATCGCTTTCCTTGAATCGTAATTCTCCTATATCATGAAATTCAGAAATACCCTTGCAAACCGCACAAGCAATAAATAATATTGGGAGTTCATCAATTAATCTAGATATTTTTTCACCAGATATATTTATTGGTTTTAATTCAGAATACTGAACTTCAATATCTGCAACTGACTCATTACAAATAACAGATTTATTAAAAACCCTGATGTTGGCCCCCATTTCTATTAAAATTTCAATTAACCCTATTCTTAATTTATTTATTCCTATGTTTTTTAAAACTAATTTTGAATCTTTTCTAATAAGAGCGGCTACTATAAAAAATGCAGCGGACGAAATATCTGATGGGACAACAATATCTTTGCATTTAAAAGATTTTTTTCCAAAAATATTTATAGCGTTATCTTCGATAGATATTGGATATTCTAAATATTCTAATAATCTCTCGGTATGATCTCTTGTTTTGGTTTTTTCCGTTATAACAGATGTTCCATCAATAAACAAAGCGGCAAATATTAAACAAGATTTAACTTGTGCGCTTGGCAAATTACTTACATAAGATATGGGTTTAAGACTCTTAGAAGGTTTAAACGATAAAGGTGGCATACTATTTTTCGAAATAATATTAGCCCCAAACATTTTTAAAGGGTCTTCAATCCGTTTCATAGGTCTTGTGTTTAATGATTTGTCACCACTTATAGAAGAGGTAAAATCTTGGGTAGCAAGAATACCTGCTATTATTCTCATTAATGTGCCTGAATTACCGGCATATAATTTTTTGTTTGGTTTTTTTAAAGAAGTTAATCCTTTTCCAGTAACACTAACCATATCATCTTTTATTTCTATATTAACTCCTAATTCTCTAAATACATTAATTGTGTGTTCGCAATCATCTGATACCAGAGCATTTGATATATTAATTTTTCCATTGCAAAGAGATGAGATCATTATTGCTCTATGAGTGATAGATTTGTCACCTGGAATAGAAACTTCACCTTCAAATGGATTTGAATTATTTATAATTAGATTTGAACTTACAGTCATTTTTTTTCTAATTTTAATTTAGTTTGCTTAAAATAGTTTGCAAGTTTTTTAAATTTTTTATTTTTTATATTAGATTTTAACAAATTCAATTCTGTTATAATTTTATCAAGAGATAAAACAATATTTGTTGGATTATTTGAACATATATCTTCCCACATTTTAGCATCACTATGAGCTAATCTCGCAAAATCTCTGAACCCTCCTCCAGTATATTCTTCTATTTTACTTATATATTTTTTATTTAAAATAATTTTTACTAACGCAAATGACACAAGATGCGGCAAATGACTTGTTATTGATAAAATATCATCATGCAATTTAGAGCTTATTATTCTTGTTTTACATCCTAGCGACTTCCAAAATCTTGTTACTTTGTTTATTAATGATTTTTTTGTTGAGGCGTTTGGTGTTAATAAAATAATTTGATTATTAAATATACCTTTATCAGAGTTAGCGATAGAACTTATTTCTTTACCAGTTAATGGGTGTGACCCAATAAAAATATCATTATGATTTTCGAATATTGTCTTTGATAAAATATCAATACTTTCTTTGGTGCTGCCTATATCGGTAATTATTGCGCCATCTTTTTTATATTTATTAATAATATTCATTGATGATTTATATGCGCTTATTGGTGTACATAAGATAATAAAATCTGACTCAGATAAATGTTCGTAATCATTAGATTCCAATTCATTTATAATATTATTTTTATTGGCATAAAATAAATTTTTCTTATTTATATCATGACCATATATTTTATTAGATATTTTTTTATATCTAATTGCTTTAGCTAATGAAGCGCCCATCATTCCTAGGCCAAAGATATATATCTTTTTAAACATCATGAAATTTGACTCATAGTTATTTTTAGCATTTTGACAAATTTTTGACATTCAGATTTTGTTCCTATTGTTACTCGTAAAAAATTTTTTAACCCATAATTATCAAGAGGTCTCAAAATAACTCCAAGAGATAATAGTTTTTCAAAAATCTTTTTTGTTTTAGCCCCTAAATAAATTGTTATAAAGTTGGTATGCGTATCAATATAAAATATTTTTAGTTTTTTAAATTCAGAAATCAATGTTAGCCGACTATTCTCATTGCTTGCTAAACTAGTTTTAACAAATAATTTATCATTTAATGAGCTAGCTGCCATTGTTTGAGCAATACTATTAACATTAAATGGTTGTCTTTTAGTATTAAGCCTACTTATGATTTCACTTGAAGCTATACCGTATCCTATTCTATGACCAGCAAGAGCATAAATCTTTGAAAATGATCTAGTAATAATTAAGTTTTTATATTTTTTTAATAATTCTAATGTAGATTTATATCCTCTATAAGCAGCATATTCAAAGTATGCTTCATCAAGAACTATTATTATTCTCTTTGGCGTACTTTTAATGAACTTTTCCAAATCCTTATAATCAATAATCTTGCCAATTGGGTTTCCTGGGTTTGCAATGAATATCACTCTTGTTTTTTTTGTTATTTTATTTTTCATATCCAATAAATCTATATTCATATAATCACCCGTTTTATCTTTCACCACGTTAGATTCTACAATTTTTGATTGCATAGAATTTGAAATAATTTTATATACTATAAATGAATGTTTGCTGAACAATGATTCAAAACCTTTTCCAAGATATGCTCTTGCAGTAAGTTCTAAAATTTCACTAGATCCATTTCCTATAATTATGTTTTTTTCATTTATAAAGTTTTTGCCTAAGAATTTTTTTAGTTTTGATTTTAAAACTTTACAACTTCCTTCAGGATATCTGTTGGTTGTCTTAATAACCTTTAATGCTTCTTTAATAGCTTTTTTGCTAGGACCAGAAGGGTTTTCATTTGATGCTAATTTAATAACATTTTTCAGCCCATATTTTTCTTGGACATATTTTATGTCCATCCCAGGTTTATAGTTAGATGTTGAGGTTTTAGCGGTCATTATTTAAATACTCTTGGGGTATGAACCTAAATGTTTAAAAAACACACTTTTTTTCCTTATTAGGTTTAATGCATTGCTTACTTTTTTATTATCAATATGGCCTTCTATATCTATAAGAAACATATATTCCCAATTATTTATTTTAGTTGGTATTGATTCAATTTTAGTCATACTTATTCCAGACTTTGATAACGGCTCTAAAAGTTTACTTAGAGACCCAGCTTTATTATTAATTGTGATTAGTATAGAAGTCTTGTCTTTTCCACTAGAAGATACTGATTTATTCCCAATAATGATGAACCTGGTTGTGTTGTCAATTACATCATGGATATTTTTTTGCAAAACAGGTAATTTATAAAGAGTAGAACAATTCTTACTAGCTATTGCCGCACTATTCTTTAAAGTTTGTATTTTTTTTGCTGCTGCAGAATTACTAGATACATATATCCTAGAAGCATATGGTAAATTTTTTGTTATCCAATCATTACATTGAAGGAAAGATTGCTCATGTGCGTATATTTTTTTAATTTGATTAATTTTTTTAGATTTTGATAATAAACAATGCTCTATAACCAAATTAGTTTCTCCAGATATACTAATATCATCTTTTATAAGATGGTCTAACGTATCCTTAACGCTACCTTGGTTAGAATTTTCAATTGGCACAATTCCATAATCCACATTTTGTCTATTAACATCATCAAATATTTCTGAAATTGAATTATGAAATATTACGTTTGTAGATGACCCAAAAAATTTATTTAAAGCAATATCACTATACGAAAGTTCTGGTCCTAAACAAGCAACTTTAAGTTCAATTTCAAGAGATAGGCAAGATGACATGATTTCTCTAAATATTGACTGTAGATGACTATCTAATAATGGTCCATCATTAATGTCTTTAATTTTTCTTAATATTTGTATCTCTCTCTCAGGTCGAAAAATATCTTTATTAACCGAAAGGTTTTTAGCTTCTTTTATTTTTTGGGCAAGCTCGCCTCTTTCGTTAAGTTTTTTAACTATATCTTTGTCTAATTTATCAATTAGGAGACGTATTTTCTTAAGATTACTTTTCATCATTTACAACTGCTTCCGTTGATATTGCGACTAATTTCTCATCATCCTGCAGTACTTGTAGCCGCACGCCCTGTGTATTTCTACCAATAATTGGCATATCATTGACTGATATTTTAATTGTTTTACCTTTACTTGTAATCATAATTATTTGATCATCTTTCGATGAATTAACAGCTCCAACTACCTTGCCGTTCCTTTTGCTTACTTTAATGCCTATAACTCCAACCCCTCCTCTTTTTTGAATATTATAATTATCAAGTGAAACTCTATTTCCATAGCCATTTTCTGTGACAGTTATAATTTCTCCATTAAGCGGTTTTAAAATTGAAATTAATTTACAAGTTTTAGATAAATTGATTCCTCTAACTCCAAGAGTTCCTCTGAATCGTTCTCGCACATCACTTTCTAAAAATTTAATAGCTTTGCCGTTTTCAGCTACAAGCATTATATGCTCTCCCTTCATTGTATAATGCGCGCCTAAAAGTTCATCTCCAGGTTTTAATACAATAGCTTTTAATCCAGTTGTTCTAATTTTTTTAAATAAATGTATTGGTATTTTATTAATCATTCCCATTTTAGTAGACATAAATAAATATGCATCCTCATCAAAAGAGTTAACCACAACAAACGTGCTAATTAATTCATTATCAGACAATGGAAGTATATTGTTAATTGGTCTACCTCTTGCTTGTCTGCTTGGGTCAGGTATATCAAATACTCTGATTGCATAAACTTTACCTAATGTTGAGAAACATAGTACAGTGTCATGTGTATGCGCCTGACAAATTAATTTTGTTTCATCTCCATCCTTAAATCTAGTAGCATTTATCCCCCTGCCTCCTCTTTTTTGTTTTTTGAAATCCTTAGCTGGTAGTCTTTTAACATAATCAGCTTTTGTTAGCACCACTATTACTTTTTCTTTTTTTATTAAATCTTCTTTACGTACCTCACCTTCATCAATTGATATAGATGATCTTCTTTCTTCGCCGTACTCTTTCTTAACCTCCTGAAGCTCTTTTTTCATAACAGAATCAAGCTCATTGGTATCTGTTAAAATTTTTATAAACCTTTTTATTTCTTCAATTTCAGATTTATAGTCTGAAAAAATTTTATCTTGTTCTAGTCCAGTTAATTTTTGTAATTTTAAATCTAAAATTGCTTGGGCTTGAGTTGGAGAAAGTTTATATTTTTTTTCTATTAAACCATATCCATCTTCTGTTTCAGTAAAATCTTTAGTTTGCTTATCAACTATTCCTAAAAATTTAACTAACTCTCCTGGGTTCCAATTAGTTTTTATTAAATCTGATTTTGCATCTTGTGTATTTTTTGCTTTTTTTATTAATGCAATAATTTTATCAACATTAATTAACGCAATTCCTAGTCCTTCAAGCGTATGAGCTTTATTTTTTGACTTTCTTAAATCAAATAAAGTTCTTTTTGTTATAACCTCTCTTCTATGTTTTATAAATTCATTTAATATATCTACAAAACCTAATGTTTTTGGTTCGCCATTAACCAAACAAACCATGTTAACTGAATATGAAATCTGTGCATTCGTATGTTTATAAAGAGAGCCTAAGACAACTTCGTGTTGTTCGCCTCTTTTTAACTCAATCACCAATCTCATACCATCTCTATCTGATTCATCTCTTAGATGGCTGATTTCATTTATTTTTTTATCTCTTACTAGTTGTGCAATGTTTTCTATTAACCTAGCTTTGTTAACTTGATACGGGAGTTCTGTAAAAATAATTGAAGTTTTATCATTGTCTTTATTTTCTACTGTATGCTTAGCTCTAATTTTAAAAGACCCTCTTCCGCGAACTAATGCTGATTTTATACCTCCATCATCTTTGATTTCTCCAAATGTTGGGAAATCAGGTCCCTGTACCCCACTAGCTTCTATAAGTTCATCAATGTTCTCTGTATCAGATAGTGAGGGCTTATTGATAATTGCTATGGTTGCATCTACTACTTCATTTAAATTATGAGGCGGTATATTAGTTGCCATTCCAACAGCAATGCCAGTAGATCCATTTACTAATAAATTTGGGACTCTTGTTGGTAAAACAGTAGGTTCCTTTTCTGAGCCATCGTAATTTGGAGAAAAATCAACAGTTTCTCTATCTATATCTTGTAATAGTTCTTGGGATAGTTTTGACATCCTAACTTCCGTATATCTCATAGCTGCAGGTGAATCTCCATCAATAGAACCAAAGTTACCTTGCCCATCAATCAATGGGTGTCTCATAGAAAAAGGCTGTGCTAATCTAACAATTGTATCGTATACCGCAGAATCACCATGTGGATGATATTTACCTATAACATCACCAACTATTCTTGCTGATTTTTTATATGATTTATTCCATGAATTATTAAGTTCATGCATAGAATACAGAACTCTTCTATGGACAGGTTTAAGACCATCTCTCACATCTGGCAAAGCTCTACCAACGATTACACTCATAGCATAATCTAGGTAAGATTGTCTCATTTCTTGTTCAAATCTAATTTCTTGATTTTCAGGCATATATTGCTAATAATCCCATAAAAGATATTAATCCTCTATTTTATCATAAACCCCTTATATGCACGACAAAATTTATAAATATCCAAAAAATGGTTAAAAAATGATTCTGAGTAACAATTATAGATTTTTTTTAATTTATTAGCTGTAAATTGAGTATAATGGAAAGTGGAAAAATTAGACAAAATAATAATAGGTTATTTCGATGAATGTTGATCAATTAGAAATAGATAATTTTGATAAATACGCACATGAATGGTGGAATAAGAGAGGTCCATATAAGCTTATCCATAATCTTACGCCATTAAGAATAGAATATATAAAATCTAGAATGGAAATTAAAAACGCTAATATACTTGATGTTGGTTGCGGTGGAGGATTACTTGCTGAAGAGTTATCTAAATTAGGGGCTAGTGTTACAGGGTTAGATGCATCAAAAAAAACTATTAGCATAGCAAAAAAACATGCTTTAGAATCTGGTTTAAAAATTAATTATGTCTGTTCTAGTTTAGATGATTTTATTAAAAAAAATAAAAAAAACTTTAATGGTATTATATGTTTTGAATTAATTGAACATGTTCCTAATCAAAAACAATTGTTAGAAACTATCAAAAAAATTTCAAAAAAGTCAACGAAATTGTTTTTATCCACAATTAATAGAAATATATATTCTTTTATATTTGCTAAATTAATTGCAGAATATTTTCTTAAAATTATACCCCAAGGAACTCATCAATATGATAAATTTATTAAGCCATCCGAAATAAATAAAATGTTAAATGATTTAGGTTTTGAAACTGAAGATATTACGGGAGTAAAAATAAACCCCTTAAATTATAATTTTTCATTTTCATCTATTACAAAAATTAATTATATTATGAGTGCAACTAAAACTTAATGAGCAAAATAAAATCCATATTATTTGATCTAGATGGAACTTTTATAGATTCATCAATGGATATATGCGTAGCACTTAATAAGGTGTTACTAGAACACAAATTTGATGTGGTAAATTGTTCAGAGCTAAAATATCATATATCTAAAGGTGCTGTAGGTATAATTGAATATGCTTCTAAAGTAAATGGGAGATCTATAGATTCATCTTTATTAAGATCTGAGTTTTTACAAGAATATTCTAAAAACTGTTTTGTTCACACTAAAATGATTGATGATATGAGTGAGCTTATTAAATTTATTGAAAATAAGAATATGAAATGGGGTGTCGTTACTAATAAACATTCAAAATATGCGAATAAAATTATAGAAGGTTTGTCTTTGACAAATAAAATGCATTGTTTGATTACTGGAGATATGGTTGATGACCCCAAACCATCTCCTGAGGGATTATTAAAAGCCTTGATAGAATTAAAGATAAATCCAAATGAAATACTATATTTAGGTGACGACGAAAGAGATGTTCTAGCTGCAAAAGATGCTGGTATGATTACTGGGGTCGCTAACTTTGGCTTTATAGAGGATTTTGAAGATATAAAATTATGGGATCCAGATATAGTGATACATAACCCAAAAGATTTAATACAATATTTGTCTTAATTGTCTAAGATTCTTACAAGTGTATTTTCTGTAACCTTATCATAAAGTTCTATAACATCATCATTTTTCATTCTTACACAACCATGAGATGCTTCTTTACCAATTAAACCTTCATGAATTGTGCCATGAATATAAATATATCTTGAATATGAATCAACATTTCCTCCTTGATTCGTTCCTTCCTCATGGCCTTTTAGCCACATAATTCTAGACGTTATTATATCTTCATTATCCTTAAAATATTTATGTTTTATTTTAGAATATTTTATCTCGCCTAAGTCATCTGTTGTTAAATTATCTAAAAATATTTTTCTTCCCTTAAAAATTGTGTTTTTTGGTGCATTATCTCCTATTTTTTTAGCAATATAATGAATTCCTGTGGGTGTTTGAAATGATTCATTTTTATTTCCTAATCCATACTTTGAGGTAGAAATATTATATGTAGAATTTACTAAATCATTTATAACTAAATATAACAGTTGTTTTGCTGGTTGTACTATGAGAAATTTATCTTGATCTATATTGGGTGCTTTTTCTTCGAAAATATTCTTTGACTCTAGAATTAATTCTTTTAATTCATCCATATTTAATAAACCATAACGTCATCACCAATATCTGGATTATCTTTAACCTTAGCAACGTTATTTCTCAACTCATCAAGCTCATCTAAATATGATTTGGTTACATTTCCAGTAACGTAATTGCCATCAAAACATGATGAGTCAAAATTTTTAATTGGTGATTCCTTGCTTTGGACTGCAGAAATTAAATCTGATAAATCTTGATAAAATAATCTATCAGCTCCAATTAATTTTGCTATTTCTTTGTCGCTTCTTCCATCGGCTGCAAATTCATTACTAGCCGGCATATCAATGCCATATACGTTTGGAAATTTTACAGGTGGCGCCGCAGAAGCCATATAAACTTTTTTAGCACCTGCTTCTCTAGCCATTTCTATAATTTGCTTAGATGTAGTTCCTCTGACTATCGAATCATCAACTAAAAGTACATTTTTGTTTTTAAATTCTGTAGATATAGCATTTAGCTTTCTTTTAACTGATTTAATTCTTTGGGCTTGTTCTGGCATTATAAATGTTCTGCCTATATATCTGTTTTTTATAAAACCTTCTCTGAATGGAACACCGAGTGATATAGAAAGTTCTAACGCAGAAATTCTGCTAGTGTCAGGAATAGGAATTACTACATCAATGTCATGATTTTTCCATATCTTTAATATTTTATTTGCTAAATGTTGTCCCATCTTCATTCTTGCTGAATATACAGATATACCGTCAATAATTGTATCTGGTCTTGCAAAATAAACATATTCAAAAATACATGGAGTGTATTTGGTCTTTTCGCAACATAGTCTAGTATGTATTTTTCCATCACTATCAATAAAAATTGCTTCACCTGGTTTAATATCTCTTACTAATTTAAAACCCGAGGAATCAAGAGCTACTGACTCTGATGCTACCATAGTTTCAGTTTTACCCTCGACTTCTCTTGTCCCAAAACATAGAGGTCTAATTCCATATGGGTCTCTAAATGCTACAATTCCTCTGTCAGAAATCAACGCGACAACTGCATAGGCTCCTTTTACCCTTCTATGTACTCCTGCAACAGCATAAAAGACATCGTCTGGAGTAAAAGTTTCTTTGCTATGCAGCTGTAACTCATGGGCAAATATATTTAATAATATTTCAGAATCTGATTTTGTATTGATATGCCTTAAGTCTTCACTAAATAAGTTATCCTTTAAGTCTGAAGAATTTATTAAATTACCGTTATGAGCTAGTCCTATGCCATAGGGAGAGTTTACATAAAATGGTTGTGCTTCAGCTGAACTCTCAGCATGACCTGCAGTGGGGTATCTCACATGGCCAATTCCAGTTTTACCTTTTAATCTATCAATATGTTTTTTATCAAAACCATCTCTAACAAGACCAAGCGATTTTCTAAGAGCAATTTTACCATCATAATTAGTAAGAATCCCAGAAGCGTCTTGCCCTCGATGTTGTAGGACGGTAAGTGATTCATATATGTCATGAACTACATTATTTGATCCGTAAACAGCAACGATACCGCACATAGCTATATTATATATTTAACTCCAAACTATCAAAGAAAGAATCCGATGATTTTAGATATTTGCTAATTATACCATTAAAAAACGGTATATACTTGGATTCTTGAAAAATATTATTATTTCTAAATTCAGTCAAGTTTAATAGGTAAACAGTAATAAGAGTAAGCGTCATGCCTTTTAAAAGTCCAACTATTAAGCCTAATATTTTATTGAGTGTTGAAAAACCAACTAAATTTACAAATTTAGATAAAATAAAACCTACAATTGAAGAAAAAATAAAGGTAAACATAAAAATGCCAATAAATGCTAGTACATTAGAAATTTCACTAGAATTAACAAATTCATTGATATGGTTTGCGGGAATATAAAAATAATTAGCAGAAAAATATATTGCAGCTGCCCAGCAAAGTAAAGAAGTTAACTCTACAATAAATCCTCTAAGAAAACCATAGAGAGTCCAAAAGATAATAAATAAAGTGATTATTAAATCTATAGTTAACATTAGTTGGTTATGCTCTCTATGGATGCGTTAATATCAATTTTATTTCTTATTTTATTTAAAATATTTTTTGCTATTTGTTTGTCTACAAAAGGGCCAACTGCTGCAACAGCTGTTTTTGTTTTTTTTGAATTAATGGTAATGATAGAAGTTATTCCCAAACTATTTAACTTTGTAGTCAATTCCTTGGTTACGGGTTCTGAAAAAGATACTACCCATGATTCAATAATTGTATTTTTAGTTAAGGTTTTTTTTACTGTTTTTATCTTAACGTAATCTTTAGTTATATCCTTTTTTCCTTTTGTATTTACAGGAATTTCTAATGAATACGTTAAATTATTGATATTTTCTAAATAATTAATAATTGGTTTACCAAATAAAAATATAGGAATGAATATAAAAATAAAAAATAAATATAAGTTACGAATATTCATTTGCAATATACATGTTTTGTTTTTTTGAAAAAATTAAAAATTCAGATACTGTATAAAATGAGCCATAAATAATCAATCTATCTTCATTCTTCAAATTTAAAAGAGCGGATAAGAATGCTTTTTCCATATTTTCAAATGTTTTAATAAAATTATCGTCAATAACGCTCTTCATTCTAGTTTTGATTTCATCAGAATTCATCCCGCGCTTACTTTCTATTGTGCCGCAATACCAGTGATCAATAACTGATGCAAACGGTTTTGTAAGACTGTACACATCTTTATCTCCTAAAAAACCAACTACAGCAATTGTATTTTTTTTAGGGAACTTGTCTAAGTTTGCTTTTAGTTTTAATGCGGAGTCAGCATTATGTGCAACGTCAAGTATAATTTCTGGTTTATTATTATAAATTTGGAATCTACCTAAAAGAACAATACTTTTAATTCCCTCTCTTATTTTATCTACACTATAAAATATATCAGGCTCAATAATTTCTAAAGCTTGCAGTGCCGCTCCAGCATGATTGTATTGAAAATCACCAATGAGCGGAAGTAATGGTAAATCTATCGTTGTTCCATTTTTTCCATTCCAAACCCATGAATCATTGGTAATTTTAAAATTAAAATCATTTTGATTATATAGAAAAGAAGTACCGTTGTTTTTAGCATAACTCAGCAAGCTTGAAGGAGGGTTTATATCAGCATAGATACATGAACAAAAAGGTCTCATAACTCCTGCTTTTTCAAGAGCTATGCTATCTATTGTTGTTCCAAGAAATTCAGTATGGTCTATCCCAATAGATGAAATAATAGATAGGTCTGAATCAATAATATTTGTTGCATCTAATCTTCCACCAAGACCAACCTCCAGAATTGCATAGTCAACATTTTGCTTGTTAAAAATATAAAATGCAGATAATGTAGCAAATTCAAAATATGTAAGCGTGATGTCACCCCTTAATTCATTTATTTTTTCAAATGCTTCAAGTAATAATGAATCCTCTACTTCTTTTTTATTAATTTTTATTCTTTCATTGTAAGCAAGAATATGTGGTGAGGAAAATGTGCCAACAGAAAAATCATTTTGATGTAAAATACTTTCTAAAATTGCGACGGTTGACCCTTTACCATTAGTTCCTGCAACAATAATTATTTTTTTTGCTATTTTATCTATATTAAGTTTTTTATAGACAGACTTAATTCGTTCTAATTTAAAATCTATATTTTTTGGATGTAACTCCTGTTGCCATTCTAGCCAGTCATGTAAGTTATCTGGATTTTTCTTCATTATCATGATTACTCATTAAAGCGGAAATAATTTCTGAGATTTTAATTTTTTGCTCACTTCTATTTAATATAAAATCTATTGAACCATGTTCTTGTAAAAATTCGCTTCTTTGGAAACCGTTAGGTAGTTTTTCACCAACTGTTTGTTCTATTACGCGTGGTCCTGCAAATCCAATTAATGCATTAGGTTCGGCAATATTAATATCACCTAACATAGCTAAACTAGCAGATACGCCTCCCATGGTTGGATCAGTTAGTATAGATATATAAGGTAATTTTTTATTTGATAAACTATTTAATGCTGCACTTGTTTTTGCCATTTGGAATAATGAAAATAGTGATTCTTGCATTCTTGCTCCGCCACTAGCTGAAAAACAAATTAAAGCCCTTTCCCCTTCTATACATTTTTTTACTGCTATAGAGAATTTTTCTCCAACAACTGAACCCATAGATCCGCCAAAAAATGAATACTCAAAGAAACACGCTATAACGGGTATTTTATTTACTAACCCTTGATATACAACCATAGCATCATTTTCACCAGTCTTTTTTTGTGTTGTGGCAAGCTTATCTTTATATTTCTCTTTATCTTTAAAATTCAAAACATCAATTGGCTTAATATCATTTAATATTTCTATTTTACCTTCAGCATCAAGAATAATGTCTGCTCTTTTCCGTGCAGAAATTCTTCCATGATGATTGCATTTTGGACAAACATTTAGGTTTTTTTCAAATTCTGCCCGATAAATAACAGTCTCACAATCCAAGCATTTATGCCACAATCCCTCAGGTACTGAGCCTTTATCTTTCTTGTTTGCTCTTATCCTTGACGGAAGTATTTTATCTAGCCAACTCATCTGTTTTGCATACCTTTATGAATATTTTTTAAATAATTCTTCATGTTTTTAAACATTATAGGCTTATTATGAATATTTTTTTCAATTAATTCCACTACAGAACTACCAATAATAATACCATCTGAGAATTTAGATATTGCTTTAGCAGTCTTTTTATCTTTTATCCCAAAGCCTACGGTTATTGGTATTTTGTTTTTAGACATTATTCTTATTTGATTAATTCTATTTTCAATAGTTTTGTAGTTATTTATCTTAGAACCTGTAATACCTTTTATTGAAACATAGTATAAATAACCGCTTGTTGAGTTAATTATTTTTTTTAATCTAGACTTTTCTGTTGTAGGCGAAGCTAAGAATATTTGACATAAATCTTTATTTTTTAAAATTTTGTTTATTTTTTTAGATTCTTCTGGAGGTGAATCAACGATAAGGATGCCATCAGCCCCGCAATTTTTTGAAAGTAATGAAAATTTTTCATATCCAATTTTTTCTATTGGATTCATATAACCCATTAAAACAATAGGTGTATGTAAATTTTTTTTTCTAAATTTCTTTACAACATCGAAAATATCTTTAAGAGAAGTTTTTTTTGTTAATGATCGTTCTACGCCTTTTTGTATGGTTGGTCCATCAGCAATAGGGTCAGTAAAAGGCATTCCGAGCTCAATAATGTCAACACCTGACTCAACCATAATATTCATTAAATTGTATGTCGTTTTTATATCAGGGTCTCCACAAACTAGGTAAGTAATAAATGCAGATTTACCATCATTTCTTTTTTTTTGAAATAAAGATTTTATTCTATTCATACTTGTATCCTGTTTAGTAATGCAACTGTATCAATATCTTTGTCACCTCTGCCAGATAGATTAATTAAAATATTTTTTTTATTTAACTTTTTAGCAATCTTAAAAGCATATGCAAGTGCATGAGCTGTTTCCAATGCAGGAATAATTCCTTCTTTCTCGGTTAAATAATGAAATGCCTTTAAAGCTTCTTTGTCTGTCACAGACACATATTTTACTCTATTATTATTTTTTAACCATGAATGTTCTGGCCCCACACCTGGATAATCTAAGCCAGCAGAAATTGAGTGAGTGGATTCAATTTGACCATTATCGTCTTCCATTATATATGTACGACTTCCATGAAGAATTCCTGGCTTTCCTTTGTTTAGTGGCGCTGCATGTTTTCCTGTATTTAGACCCAAACCTGCGGCTTCAACACCTATCATGTCTACGTCTTCGTTTAAAAATGGATGGAACATTCCTATTGCGTTAGACCCTCCTCCTACGCAGGCAACTAAAATATTAGGTTTTTTATTAAATAATGTTTTCATTTGTTTTTTGCATTCATGTCCTATCACTGACTGAAAATCTCTGACAATCATAGGGTATGGATGTGGGCCGGCAACCGAACCTATAATGTAATGCGTATCATCTACATTTGTTACCCAATCTCTTAATGCTTCATTTAATGCATCTTTAAGAGTTTTAGATCCAGAATCTACAGATATAACTTCAGCTCCTAATAGTTTCATTCTATAAACATTTATTTTCTGTCTTTGTATGTCTTCGCTTCCCATGTATATTACACACTTTAAATCATATCTTGCACATGCTGTTGCTGTCGCAACTCCATGTTGCCCAGCTCCTGTTTCTGCAATTATTCTCTTTTTGCCCATAGATTTTGCAAGCATTGCTTGACCCATGGCGTTATTAATTTTGTGCGCCCCTGTATGATTTAAATCTTCACGTTTAAGAAAAATATTACAATTACCTAATTCTTTACTTATACGTGACGCATGATAAATTGGTGTAGGCCTCCCAACGAATTGTGATAATTCTTTTTTTAATTCATTTTGGAAATTTGCTGACTTAGCAATTTTATTATAAGATTTTAAAAGTTCATTTAAAGGGCGCATTAAAGTTTCCGAGACAAATTTACCCCCAAACTCTGCAAAATATCCATTTTTATCTGGAAAATTTTTATAATTTATTTTTTTCATAAGATTCTTTGTCTAATATTCTGACATTTTCTATAAATTTTTTCATTAAGTTAAAATCTTTTTTACCAACGCTATGCTCTATGCCACTACTAACATCCAAACCTTTTGGCTGATATTTTATAATTAAATTTTTTATATTATCAGGATTAAGGCCGCCAGCTATAAAATAATTATTATCCCTTAATTTCATTAAACTTATATTATTTTCTAATATAGACCAATCAAAAGTCTTTCCAATTCCGTCAGAGGAGCTATCTTTGCTGTTATCTATGATAAAAGCAGATGCGCTGTTTTTGTGTTCAATATCATAATTTGCTATATTATTATTAATAGAAATTGTTTTAAAATATTTTTTATTAAAACTATTACAAAATTCCTCTGATTCATTTCCATGAAATTGTAAAAAATCTATACTAATATTATTAATTATGTTGTTTATAAAATCTTTCTTTTGATTCATAAAAACTCCAACAGTGGGCTTTCTATTATTGCAAGCATTTATTATCTTCTCTGCTTTGTTTAAATTTAAATTCCTTGGGCTTTCTTTGACAAAAATTAAACCTATAAAATCAATATCAGTATCAGATGCAAATTTAACATCATCTATATTAGTCATTCCGCAGAATTTAATTAAAGTTCTATTCATTTCGTAATACTAGCATGTATGCTGATTAGTCTAAAATTAATCTTGTACTAATTAAATAGGCTAAATTTATCATTAACTTTTATATTAAATTTTTTTGGATAATTTATCTTTAATAAGTATAAGCCTTTAGGCTCAACTGTTACACCAATTTTACGCCTATCTTTAGAAAGCAAAAGTTTCTTGATTTGTTTTGGTTCTATTTTTTTTGTTCCAATATCTATAAAACATCCAACCATATTTCTTACCATGTGATAAAGAAAACTATTTGCAGTTACGTCTATTATTATAAAATCTCTTATTTTTTTAATATTTAATTTTTTTATATTTTTAGTTGGAGATGATGATGAGCATCCAGATGATCTAAAACAACTAAAATCATTTTCACCTACCAAATATTTAAACGATCCTTTAATTCGTGAAACATTAATTTTTTCTTTGTAAGGTAAAAAATTATTAATAAAAATTGAAGATGGTATATGTTGATTTAAAATTATATATCTATAAGTTCTATCAATTGCGCTGAATCTCGCATGAAAATTTTCATCAACATGGAATATATCTTTTATTATAATATCGTTAGGTAAGAAAGTATTTATTCCTTTTGTCCAGTTTAAATTTGATCTTCTGCTTGAGGTGTCAAAATGAATAATTTGAGAAAAAGCATGAACACCAGTATCTGTTCTGCCTCCGCAAATAGAACTGACTTTATGATTAGCGACTTTAGAAATAGCTTTATCTACAAAATATTGTATAGTTTTTTCTTTATTAATTTTTTGTTTTTGCCAACCAAAGTAATTAGTTCCATTGTATTCAATACGTAGGGCAAATCTCATTTTCTAATTTGCATATAAAGAAGTCTTGCCTCATGTTTTTCATCTTCTGTACCCGTATTAATAACGTTAGTAATTACTTCTATTGCTTTTTTATTATCTCCGCTTGCCATTAATGTTCTAGCTAAATCATTTTGAGAAATATGCTCATCTTCTATTAATTCTTTCATAGCCTCTTTTTCATTTTGAGATGCTTCCTCTTTTGTTTTTGAAATAGTTTTTTTCTTTGTAATTTTAGTTGTGGTTTTTTTAGCCGCTTTCTTTTTTAAAACCTTTTTCTTAGATGTTTTTTTCTTAACAAGTTTAGACTCATCTATATCCTCTACTATTTGATCTCTTCTTACTTTTTTATTTCTTAATTGTGTTGATTTAAAATGGTCTGCAGCTTTTTGAATTTCTATAAGTATATTCATAATAGCATCTGTTTTTAATGACAAATCCTTGTTCTCTGTTTGATTATTGTCACTTTTATTACGGTCAGTTTGAGCAGCTAATAAAAATATTTCTCTCTTTAAAAAATTTATTTCATTTCCTAAAGTTCTAAATTTTTCATATATAAGACCAGTTACAAATAAAAAGGCCAAAACATACCAAGGATTAATTAAATAGAATGGCAAAGATTTTATCCCTGCAATTATTAAAAGAATAAATGAATCAATGCTGTAAAGAATAGGTCTAATTGAAGTCTTAATTAACTCTATATTTATTAAAGAGGTTAAACTACTATCTGACTTTGGAACAACTCCAATAGTCTCTAAGATATATACTGCTCCAAGCAATACTATTAAAATAGTTAATAAATTTTTCATATTTATGATACTTCTATTAGTTTTTCTGCTATCTGAATACTATTTAAAGCAGCACCTTTTCTAACATTATCAGCTACTACCCAAATATTCAAAATATTATCACTATTAATTGATTTTCTAATTCTTCCCACAAATACTTTATCTGTGCCATGGCCATCCATAAATGCGGTTGGATAATCATGAGAGTCAGGGTTATCAATAACTTTAATGCTATTATCATTTTCATAATCATTCAAAACCATGTCAATATCTATAGGTTTTGAGGTTTCGATGGTAATTGATTCAGAATGACCAATTAATACTGGAACTCTCACAGCCGTAGCATCTACAGAAATATTTTTATCTAGTATTTTTTGAGTTTCCCAAACCATTTTCATTTCCTCTTTTGTATATCCGTTATCACAGAAACTATCAACAAATGGCAAAACATTAAAGGCTATCTGTTTCGGGTAAACAGATGGCGTAATTTTCTGTTGATTTAAATATAAATGTGCTTGTTCTAATAATTCATTCACTCCTTTTTTACCTGACCCTGATACAGCTTGATAAGTTGAAACATTAATTTTTTTAATATTAAATCTGTCATGTATTGGTTTTAAGGCCACTAACATTTGAATAGTTGAACAATTAGGATTTGAAATTATATTAGTTTTAGAAAATTGCCCTATATCAGAAGGATTAACTTCTGGTATTATTAAAGGTATATTGTCTTCATACCTAAATGCAGATGTATTGTCAATTACAATAGTCCCTGATTGTGTAGCAATAGGAACAAATTTTTTAGAAACATCACTGCCTGCCGAAAAAAAAGCTATATCTGCTCGACCAAAATCATATTTTTCAATATCTAATACTTCTAAGAGTTCATCGCCAAACCTTACTTTATTTCCTGCAGATTTACTGCTAGCTATTGGGTCAATTTTTTTTACCGGAAATTTTCTGGTATGTAAAATATCCAGCAAAGATTCTCCAACTATTCCAGTAGCTCCAATTATCGCTATATTATATGATTCTTTTTTTTCAAACATTATTTTTAATCTCTTCTAAAATTTTACTACCCATTTCTGATGTTGTAGCATAATCTTTTGACTGCGAAATATCTTTAGTTACGGTACCTGATTTCAAAACATTTTCTATCGATTGTCTTATAATATTAGAAATATCAGGTGCTTGAAATGAATATTCAAACATCATAGCTACTGATAGGATCATTGCTATTGGATTTACTATATTTTGACCTGCAATATCTGGGGCAGATCCATGTATTGGTTCATAAAGAGCATGCGAATCAGATAATGAAGCAGACGGCAACATACCAATAGAGCCTGTTAGCATAGAAGCTTCATCAGATAATATATCACCAAATAGATTACCTGTTAATATAACATCAAATTGTTTTGGATTTCTTATAAGTTGCATTGCAGCATTATCTATATACATATGCGACAAATCTACTTGAGCATAATCTTTACCTATTGATGAAACTGTTTCTCTCCATAATTGAGAAGTTTCCAAAACATTAGCTTTGTCTACAGAAGTTACTCTTTTAGATCTCCTCATAGATATTTCAAATGCATATTTAGCTATACGTGATACCTCGTCAACTGAATATTTCATCGTGTTAAAACCAGTTTTATTATCATTATCAAACCCTCTAGGTTCTCCAAAATAAACATCCCCTATCAATTCTCTAATTATAACAATATCTAAATCCTCAATATATTCAGGCTTTAGTGATGAACTATCTACCAAAGACTGAAATAAAAAAACTGGCCTAATATTTATGTATAAATTTAAAAGTTTTCTAAGAGATAATAATCCTGACTCAGGTTTTAATTTATTTTCATTATTTTCATGTTTTTTTGTGCCAACCGCTCCTAACAATATACAGTCGGAGTGCTTTGCTTTTTCAATTGTTGCTGCTGGTAACGGATCGTTCGAATTATCAATAGCAACTCCTCCAATTTCAGCATTATCATATGATATATTACAAACATTAGATTCATTGAAATAATCAATAATTTTTATTGCTTCTTTTATAACTTCAGGACCGACACCATCGCCAGGCAATAATAAAATATTAGAGCTAATTTTTTTCATTTTTAAATAACCAAGGTTTCTTTTTAATCATTTTTTTCTCATATTCTAATATTTTAGTTTTATTTTTAAGTGTTAATGCAATGTCATCATATCCAGAAATAATTCTTTCTTTATCTGCTTTATCAATACTAAAATTAATCACTAAACTATCAGGAGCAGTAATTGTCTGATTTAGTACATCAATTGTCAATTCATATTTCTTATGAGCCTCAATACCAGAAAATAAACTATCTAACTCCTTCTTGCTGACCCTTATTAGTAAAAGGCTATTTTTAAAACTATTTCTATAAAAAATATCAGCAAAGGATGTTGATATGATAACTTTTATACCATAGTCTTTAAGCGCCCAAACCGCATGTTCTCTAGATGAGCCACATCCAAAGTTATCATTTGCAATAATAATATTACCCGCAGAATATGGTTCTTGATTTAATATAAATTTTTTATTTAAAGGTCTATTGCCTGTGCTTTCTAAGTTACCAGGCTCAAGATATCTTAATGAATCAAACAAAAACGGGCCAAAACCAGTTTTTCTAATTGATTTTAGGTACTGTTTTGGAATAATTGCGTCAGTATCAACGTTAGATTGATTTATAGGTATAGCTTGACCTTTAATAATATTCTTATCCATTTATAACATCTATAACATTACAAAAATGCCCTTTAATTGCTGCGGCAGCTGCCATAGCAGGACTAACAAGATGAGTTCTTCCTTTATCACCCTGCCTTCCTTCAAAATTTCTGTTTGAAGTTGACGCACAACGTTCATAAGGTTTCAAGCTATCCTCATTCATTCCTAAACACATGGAGCACCCAGGCTCTCTCCATTCAAATCCAGACTGAATAAATAATTTATCCAAACCTTCTTTTTCAGCCTGCGCTTTAACATGCCCAGACCCAGGAACAATCATTGCTTGTTTTATATTTTTAGCTATTTTTTTACCTTCTACCACAGCAGCTACTTGTCGAAGATCTTCTATTCTAGAGTTAGTGCATGATCCTATAAAAATTTTATCTAAATGAATAGATGTCATGTCTTGATTTGGTTTTAACTCCATATAATCTAATGCTCTTTGTATCGATATTTTTTTGTCAGGATTTAATTCATCTTCTGGATTAGGAATCTTGCCAGTTACATCAGTAGTCATCTCTGGTGAAGTACCCCAGCTTACTTGGGGCATAATATCATTTGCATTGAAATTAATTGTTTTTTGAAACTTTGCGTTAGAATCACTAAAAAGTGTTTCCCAATATTTAACCGCAGAATCCAAATATCTTTTATTTGGAGAATAATCTCTGTCAATAACATACTCAAAAGTTTTGTTATCAAAAGCAATAATCCCAGATTTTGCTCCTGCCTCAATGCTCATGTTGCATAAAGTCATTCTACTCTCTATACTTAAATCGCTAATACATTCCCCCATAAATTCAATTGTATAACCAGTTGCTCCAGAAGTTCCTATTGATTTAATTATATGCAAAATTAAATCTTTAGATGTGACAAAATCTTTTAGTTTATTATTAATATTAATTTGTAAATTTTTTTCTTTTTTTACATTAATGCAATTAGTAGCTAACACGTGTTCAACATCACTAGTACCAATACCAAAAGCTAAAGAAGATAAAGCTCCATGAGTTGAGGTATGAGAATCTCCGCATACAAGTGTCATTCCTGGTTGTGTTATTCCCAATTCTGGACCTATAACATGAACGATTCCTTGATTTATATTATTTAAATCAAAATAGTTGATATTATGTTTTTTACAATTATTTATTAAAGTATCAACTTGTAATTTTGAGATTTTATCTTTTATGCCAAGTTTTCTATCTGTTGTTGGAACATTATGATCAGATACAGCAAAAATTGAATCTTTGTCCCATATTTTCCTATTTTCAATACTTAATCCATCAAACGCTTGTGGTGATGTTACTTCATGAATCAAGTGTCTATCAATATATAATAAGGACGTGCCATCATTATTGAAATCAATTTGATGTTCTTCCCAAATTTTGTCATATAGAGTCTGTGTCATGATTGTACTAATTATACATTAATTAGAATTTTGAGCTTTATTCCTTAAATAAAGATCTGCTAAAACCAACGCAAGCATGGCTTCTGCAATTGGAGTGGCTCTTATTCCAACACAAGGGTCATGTCTTCCTTTTGTTGTAATGGTTGTATTTTTATTATCAGCTGTAATAGTCTTTCCTGGTATCAATATGCTTGAGGTTGGCTTTAATGCTAATTTAACTACGATGTCTTGTCCTGTAGATATTCCACCAAGCGTTCCGCCAGAGAAATTTGATAAAAATCCTTCAGATGTTATCTCGTCTCGTGCGTTAGACCCTTTTCTATTAATAACTCCAAATCCATCTCCAATTTCAACGCCTTTTACGGCATTAATTGACATCATTCCATATGCAATTAGTGCGTCTAGCTTGTCAAATACGGGATTGCCTAATCCTACTGGCATATTCTTAGCCACGACTGTAACTTCTGCTCCAACAGAATCTCCATCCTTTCTAATTGAATTTATATAATCTTCTAGCACTGGAATCATATCTTTATCAGGGAAAAAGAATGGGTTTTTATTTATTTGCTCAAAATCAATATTTTTTGGAGTATGCTCTCCTATTTGAGAAACATAACCTTTGATTTCAACACCATCTGCATTACTCAAAAGTTTCTTTGCAATAGCACCTGCTGCAACTCTAGCAACAGTTTCTCTTGCAGACGATCTTCCAGCGCCTCTATAGTCTCTAAAGCCATATTTTTTAGTATAAGTAAAATCCGCATGCCCTGGTCTAAACTTATCTTTTATTTCCCCATAATCTTTAGGTCTTTGGTCCTCATTGTATATAATTAAGCAAATAGGCGTTCCTGTAGTCTTGCCTTCAAATACCCCAGATAATATTTCTACTTTATCGCTTTCTTTTCTCTGAGTTGTATATTTTGATTGACCAGGCTTTCTTCTGTCTAAATCTACTTGTATATCATCTTCAGACAATACTATGCCTGGGGGGCAACCATCCACGATGCACCCTAAAGCTTTGCCATGACTTTCTCCGAAAGTAGTGACAGCAAAAATTTTTCCAAAAGTATTACCAGACATAATCAGACTTTAAAAAGTTAGTAAATTGAGCATAAATATCATATATTTACTTTTGTATTATATAGTAAATGAGCTCGTATTTGAATTAATTGAGGGATATGAATAGAAGATACATATTATATACTGGGTTGTTCGTCCTAATCATGCTTGGGATTTTAATGGGTAATGACGAATATAGTCCTAAATATACAGAAATAAATTCAAAAAATATGTTTTTTGAAGAAGGGTTTGTTTTGAAATCAACTAAAGATATGGAATATAGCAATGATAGTTTAAAAAATTATTATACGTTTATATTTTTTGGTTATACTAATTGTCCGGATTTTTGCCCTGATACATTAGTAAAAATACACAGGTTATTTGATGAACTAAGGGATGAAAATATAAAAAAAGATATTAGGATGTTATTTATTTCTGTAGATACTAAAGATAACTTGAATAGAATAAAAAGATATGTGGAATATTTTGATAATGATTTTATCGGTATTGCAGTAGATAAAGAGAGGTTAGATAAACTAACAAAAAGAATTGGGGTTTATTATAAAAAAGTTTCTTCTGATGGAAGTATTGATTTTTACGATCATACAGGAGCAATTTTTTTAATCAATAAACAAGCTAAGTTAATTGGTTTGTATACACCTCCAATATTAATTAAAGAAATGAAAGAAGACATAATTAAAGGATTAAAATAGATATGAAGAATGTTTTTAACGATATTTTTGATTATGTAAAATCTTATTGGTTCTTTTTATTACCTCATCACTTATTCTCCCGATTTACATATATAATAACCAGAACAAAACACCCGTTAACTCACTTTTTAATATCTATTTATATAAAGTTATTTAATGTAAATATGAATGAATGTGAAAGAGAGTTGATAAAAGAATATAATACTTTCTGTGATTTTTTTACCAGGAAGCTTAAAAAGGGTGTTCATAAAATTGATAAAGGTAAAAATTCTATTGTCTCATCTTGCGATGGTAAGATTTTAGAGTTTGGTGAGATAAAAAATCATTCTATTCTTCAGGTAAAAAATAAAGAAATTACTATTAATGAATTATTAGGCTTTGATAATTTATTAAATAAAAATTATGAATACGGATCTTATATGACAATTTATTTGTCTCCTCGAGATTATCACAGAGTACATATGCCATTTAAGGGTAAATTAAATAAAATGATTCATGTCCCAGGAAGATTGTTTAGTGTTGCATCACATGCTGTGAAAAAAATAGATAAACTCTATGCTAGAAATGAAAGAGTTATTTCTCATTTTAAAAATGATGAAGTAATGTTTTCAGTAATTTTAGTAGCTGCTATAAACGTCTCATCTATTGAGGTTAGTTGGAAAGGTGAAGTTTCACCTCCTTTCCCTAGAAAAACAATCTCAACTAATTATAGTAAAAAGAAAATAGAATTAGATATTGGAGAAGAGCTTGGAATGTTTAAGAGTGGATCTACGGTTATATTATTATTTAATAATAAAATTAAATTATCTAAAGATTTAAAAAAAGGTAAATTAATCAGAGTTGGTAATAAAATTGGTGAAACTATAAATTAGTTATCTATATTATGATTGGCGTAATCCGGAAATGTTTTTTCAAGTTCAAAAGAATCGCCAAAACTACAATGACTCTCTGCGTAGGATAATAAAGATTTAGCATCTAAGACATAATCTTTATTAGAAAAATCTACTAAAGTAAGGCTGTCATTCTTAGAAAAATTATTAAATTCATCAAAACAATCCAGAATATAATCTGATTCATTTTTAAATACTATATCTTTATGGTCAACTAAATTTATTTCATTAACTGGCTCAAATTTATTTTTATTTATATCAAATTCAGCAATATAAAACATCTTTCCATATGCTTTTTTAATACATGTAAATTTTGTTTTTTTTGATTTAATATAATAAACATACGCCATAAGGCTCATGGATGATATTCCTAAAACAGGAATATTGTGTGTATAACCTATTGCTTGAGTTACAGCCGCTGCAACTCTTGTTCCCGTAAAACTTGCTGGTCCTTTATTAAAGACAATAGCGTTAATCGATGATAAGTTAATATTATTTTTAGATAATAAGCCATCTATTGTTGATAAAATTATTTTACTTGCTCGTTTATCTTGTTCATGTTGTTTATAGAAAATTTGATCATCTTGTTTTATAGCAACAGATAACTGGGGTCCCGATGAATCTATTGATAATATATTCATGAAAATATAGTACATTAATAAATTTTTATATACAATTTCATTAACATGAATCTCCCTGTAGTTAAACTGGATATAACAAGACCCTCCTAAGGTTTAGTTCCTGGTTCGAGTCCGGGCGGGGAGGTATGTCAAGACCTTTAGACCAATAAATACAACATTATTTTACATTGGAGTCTTTTCCAACCACCATTCCAACCACCAAATAATTTGTTTGGGACATGAATATTGTTATGATTAAGATATGAATAGAATATTTACAATAATGTTGGTTGTCTTGTTTTCATCAAATGTATTTGCTGAAGACAAAATAACAGAACA
>CAJWJQ010000010.1:0-33246 GCA_913041905.1 uncultured Gammaproteobacteria bacterium | reverse complement strand
ATTATTGATTTTTCATAGTGTTTATTCCAAATGGAATATACAGTGGGCACCATCCAAGCGAACCAGTCAAAATTGGTATTATTCCAATCCAAGCCCATAAAGGCATGCCCATGCCCATTCCAATGTAAAGTATAGCAAAACCTGCTATCACTCTGATCCAGCGTTCCATGCCACCTACATTAGTTGGCATCGTTTTTAGTGTTGTTGCCATATTTCCGGCCTCCTCAATACATATATTTCAATACTATGAAATATTTGTATAAATTTCAATAAATACTTATTTTTGTTTACTTTTGTAGTCCTCAATTGCAGCTGTAATAGCATCTTCTGCAAGTACAGAGCAATGTATTTTCACTGGAGGCAAAGCCAATTCTTCAGCAATATCTGAATTTTTAATAAGAGATGCTTCTGTCAAAGATTTGCCCTTAACCCATTCTGTAAGAAGAGAGCTAGAGGCAATTGCTGACCCACAGCCGTATGTCTTGAATTTAGCATCTTCTATTATTCCATCATCACTTACTTTTATTTGAAGTTTCATGACATCTCCACATGCTGGAGCTCCAACCATCCCTGTCCCCACAGAATCATCACTCTTATCAAATGACCCAACATTTCTAGGATTTTCATAATGATCTAATACTTTATTACTATATGCCATTTCACTCTCCCTATATTTTTTATATTATATGTCTTTTCGTATTATTTATAAGTGGTTTTTCAGTAATTAGTGCCTCTTCAGTGATAGAGGCTTCAGTTTGTGAGGAGCCTTCAATTAATGAATTCAAGGTTATTGTATCCAAATATTTATATAATTTATTGCTAAAATATTCCCAAATCAACTCATCTTTCTTTTGATAATCTATTAATTTTCCTTGTTTTTCATTTACAGCATTCAAAATTTGAGCAATAGTAATGTTTTTGGGATTATTTGCTAATCTATAACCACCGCCTGGACCTCTAATTCCCGAAACCAAATTATTCTTTCTAAGGAGAGAGAAAAGTTGCTCTAAATATGATAATGATATGTTCTGATGCCTGGCTAAATTCAACAATGTTGTTGGCGTATTTGTTTTATTTAAGGCAATATTTATCATTGCTCTTATTGCATATCTACCTTTCGTCGATAGCTTCATACATCATTCTCCTCATTAATACCTTATAAATATAGTAAGGTATTATGCTTTTGCTTTCAAGACATACTTCTCAGAAATATAATTATTCTGAAATGGAATAGTTGTATAAACTATTGATATTTAACACTTTTAGATAGAATATGTTTTAACCAAAAATAAGTAGATAAGTTAATCTTGATTTTTTCATTAATAGTAGAGTTAAAATATTTACTTTGTATAAGCGATTTAGCCTCTAGTAGTTTTGCATCCTTATACAAAGTAAAAATAATATGCGGTTTTATCATGTAAACATGACTTTTGAGGTCTAGGGATTTATATTTATAATGAAAATAAAAAATATGAGTGTATTTGGTCACAGAAATTGGCTCGTATTGCATTACATTATTATTTAATATTATTGTTGACAAAATTCTACTATCGGATAATGAGCCAAGCACCACAGAAAATAAATTATAATTTTTTTCATATAACTGCATCAAATGGTCAAAATTCATTAATTTAAAATGCTCAGAATGTTTTTGTGTGTTTAAAACTATATTCATATCCTATTTAACGTTTATTTGTTATAATTACTATTAATTTACAATCTATTTTTATTTATGTCAAAAGACGAACAAATTGAGATGTCAGGAAAAGTTATTGAGACTTTACCAAATACAATGTTTAGAGTAGAGCTAGAAAATGGCCACGTAGTAACTGCGCATATATCGGGGAAAATAAGAAAACATTATATACGTATATTACGAGGGGACACTGTGATGGTAGCTTTAACGCCTTATGACTTATCTAAAGGTCGTATTATATTCAGAGATAAATAAATTACATATTATTTATTACTGCATCACCAAACCCTGAAGTGCTTACAAGTGTAGCCCCAGGAACAAGTTTTGTAAATTCTTTTTTAATCTCTTGGACTGTATGCTTTTCTTTAGATTTAGATCTAATAATTCTTTTACCCGCTCTTGCTCTAGCCAAATCAAATGTAAATTGTTTTTTTTGAATTGCTCCTTTAACTCCATTTAGAACATTATCAGCTGCTTCATGCCATCCAATGTGTCTTAATAACATTTCACCTGATAAAATTATTGACCCAGGATTAACTCTATTTTTCCCAGCAAAAGATTCTGCTGATCCATGAGTAGCCTCAAAAACTGCAACACCGTTACCAATATTTCCTCCAGGGGCCATTCCAATTCCTCCAACTTGCGCTGCAAGTGCATCAGAAATATAATCACCATTTAAGTTTAAAGTAGCAATAACCTCGTGTTGCTCTGGCGAAAGAATAATTTGTTGTAAGAAATTATCAGCAATACAATCTTTAACTACTAATTCATGATTTTGTTTAGAATTAAATATACTAAATGTGCCGTTAGCATTTTCTTTGCCATTATATTTTTCCTTTACTAACGAATATGCCCAGTCTCTAAAAGCGCCTTCGGTGTATTTCATAATATTTCCCTTATGAACAATGGTTAAAAAATCTTTTTGTTCTTTTATCGCATATTCTATAGCCATTTTTATTAAACGCTCAGAACCTTCTTTTGAAACTGGCTTAATCCCTATTCCGCAATTTTCTTCAAATCTAAACGGAGATCCTCCAAGTTCTTTTTTTATAAATTCTATAATCTTTTTTGCTCCTACGGAATTTGGTTTCCATTCTATACCAGAATATAAATCTTCTGTGTTTTCTCTAAACACAATCATATCTGTGGCACTTGAATCAATCATTGGGCTAGTCGTGCCAGGGAAATATTTGATTGGTCTTACGCATGCATATAAATCTAATTCTTGCCTTATTAAAACATTTAAGGATTTGTGCCCTATTCCAATAGGTGTTGTCAATGGCCCTTTAATAGATACGCGATATTTTTTCATTGCTTCCAGGGTTTCTTTGGGAAGTAAATTATTGTATAAATCCATAGATTGTTTACCCGCATAAATCTCAAGCCATTTTATTTCTTTTCTGTCCCCATATGCTTTTTTTACAGCATAGTCTAAAACTTGTTTCATAACAGGTGTGACATCAATACCGATGCCATCTCCAATTATATAAGGGATGATTGGATTATCAGGAGAAATTAATTTCCCATTTTCATAAGAAATTATTTGACCGTCTTCTGGTATATTGAATTTAACCATTTGAAATTATATAAACAATAAAATTATTTTTCTTCAAATTGCTCTTCTTCTGTGGAACCAGTTAAAGCGGTAACTGATGATGAGCCACCTGTTATTACTTGCGTCACTTCATCAAAGTATCCTGTTCCTACTTCTCTCTGATGTTTAGTTGCAGTATAACCATCTTTTTCTGCAGCAAATTCAGCTTCTTGCAGTTTTACATAAGCTGTCATTTGTTTTTCATTATAGCCTTTTGCTAGTTCAAACATACTGTAATTTAAAGCATGAAATCCAGCAAGTGTAATAAACTGGAACTTATACCCCATTGCGCCAAGTTCTTTTTGAAACTTAGCTATTTGAGAATCATCTAATTTTTTCTTCCAGTTAAATGATGGAGAGCAATTATATGCTAATAGTTGTTCTGGATATTCTTTCTTTAAAGCTTCAGCAAATTTCTTCGCAAAATCTAAGTCAGGCACTCCAGTTTCACACCAAACTAAATCTGCATATGGTGCGTATGATAAGCCACGTGATATTGCTTGTTTAATTCCATTTTTTACTCTATAAAATCCTTCAGCTGTTCTTTCGCCAGTACAAAAATCTTTATCTCTTGAGTCTACATCGCTAGTTAATAAATTTGCAGCTTCTGCATCTGTTCTAGCTAATAACACTGTTGGTGTTTCTGAGATATCTGCAGCTAATCTTGCTGCAGCAAGTTTTTGAACTGCTTCCTGAGTAGGAACAAGTACTTTGCCTCCCATATGTCCACATTTTTTAGCAGAAGCAAGTTGATCTTCAAAGTGAACTCCAGCTGCGCCTGCTTCAATCATTGCTTTCATTAATTCGAAAGCATTAAGAACTCCACCAAAACCCGCTTCAGCATCTGCAACAATAGGTAACATATAATCTATTACATCATTTCCTTCTGCTATATTTAATTGATCTGCACGTCTTAAAGAATTATTAATTCGTTTTACTACAGCGGGAACGCTATCAACTGGGTAAAGGGATTGGTCGGGATACATTTGCATGCCGGTATTTGCGTCTCCAGCAACTTGCCACCCTGATAAATAAACGGCTTTTAAGCCTGCTTTTGCTTGCTGAAGCGCTTGATTACCAGTAAGTGCTCCGAGAGCATTTACAAAGTCGTCATTATTGATACGTTTCCATAGTTTTTCTGCTCCTTGCTTAGCCAAACTATAATCTATACGAACACTACCACTTAATTTTACAACTTCTTCAGCCGTATAATCTCTTTTAACATTTTTCCATCTTGGGTTTGTATCCCATTCATTCTGGATATCTTTGGCAGATCTAAGTTTATTCATTATCACCTCTTGAACATAGATATAATATAATTTAGCGTAGATAATACTATTAACTTGTTAAATTAACAAATATAAATAATGAATTATTCAAAAAATATCATAGTTGGGATGTCTGGAGGTGTTGATTCATCAATTTCAGCTGTATTGCTTAAAGAATTAGGCTATAAAGTAACTGGCTTATTCATGAAAAATTGGGAAGAAGATGATATAGACAATAACTGCAGCTCAAAAAGGGATTATGAGGATGCAAAAAGAATAGCGGATAAATTAGGCATAAATCTTCTAACTATTAATTTTTCAGACAAATACTGGGATTTAGTTTTTAAAAGATTTATAGATGAACTTAATCAAGGAATTACTCCTAATCCAGACATATATTGTAATAAGGAGATAAAATTTAATTATTTTTATAAATACGCCTTATCGTTAGGCTTTGATAAAGTTGCAACAGGTCATTATGCAAAATTAATTGATTTGGGTTCTAAAATAACTCTAAGCATTCCAAAAGATAAACAAAAGGATCAAACATATTTTTTATATATGCTTAATCAAAACATAATGAAAAATCTTATGTTTCCACTTCATGAAATTACCAAAATTGATGTAAAAAAAATTGCTAAAAAATTTGATTTAACTATTTACAAGAAAAAAGAAAGTATGGGTATATGTTTTATAGGAAAAAGAAACTTTTCAAACTTTATAAAAAAATATATTAATATTAAACCTGGTGATATAAAAAATGAAAATAATAAAATTCTAGGTAAACATGAAGGTCTATTTAACTATACAATTGGTCAAAGAAAAGGTATAGGCATAGGTGGCATAAAAAATCACGAAGATAAGCCTTGGTTTGTTTTAGAGAAAGATATAAAAAATAATTCTCTTATAATAAGTCAACAAGAAGATAAATTATTGTATAAGGGTAACATTAAATTAAGAGATATAAATTGGATAAGTGGTATTCCAGATTCTAATGTTACATATAAAGCTAGATTTAGACATGGAGGTAAATTAATACCTGTAAAAACTTTACCAAATAATGATGAATGTATATTAATTATGGAAGATGAAGAAAGAGCTATTACATTGGGACAGTCTGCTGTTTTATATTTTAACGATGAATGTGTTGGCGGAGGTATAATAGAAGAATTATGTTAATTAAAAATTTAGATAAACAAGTCATATCTCTTGCAGGGCTATATCAAGCATGTTTATTTGTATCAAATATTGCATGGAAGGGAGAATATAATGATAAAGATTTTTTGCCTTTAGTTAATAGTATATCTAGTATGGATACTGATGATGTTATAAAAATATTTATAGATATACAGCATTTAAAAACAGGCTTTAATTATTTAAAACAACAAACTATAGATAACGTTTTTGCTAGCAGTAATGAAACAAGAGGATATGTGACATCTCTAAATGTTTTATCAAAAAAAATAAAAGCAAATCCAGCTGTTATGAATGATATGCAGATATTGTTAAAAAAATTAAATGACGATTACGCATATTTAACATTGGATGAAAAAGCAGAGAGAATATCTATAATTTACCAAGATACCTTAAGCAAATTTAAACCTAGAATTGTAGTAAATGGAAAAAATATACATTTAACAGATAATCTAAATGCAGCTAGAATAAGAACAGCATTATTTTCTGGTTTAAGAGCAACCTTCTTATGGAATCAATTTGGCGGATCTAAATTAAAATTATTTTTCTTAAAAGGTCAATATTCTAAACAGATAGACAAATATTTAAACATGGTTAAGAATTAGCAATATTTTTAAGAACATAGTTTAAAATGCCGTCATTAGTAAAATAGTTCCACTCCATAGCCGTATCAATCCTAATTTTGACTTTAAAATCTAGTTCGCCCACGATTGTAAGTGCGTCTTTGGTCGTTTTAGTAGCCGTTACTATAACTTCTTTATCATTTATATTGAGCTTATCAATAAAAAATTGAGTGTAATTTGCTAAACTTAAATTTTCAAAGTTATCTCCTTCAAAAAATTCTAAGGGCAAAACTCCCATTCCAACTAAATTGGATCTATGAATCCTTTCAAAACTTTCAGCGATTACAGCTTTTACTCCCAACAATTTAGTTCCTTTAGCTGCCCAATCTCTCGATGATCCACACCCATAATTTTTACCAGCAAATATAATAAGATTATCGTTTGTTTTTTTATATAATTCTGATGCATCATAAACTGTCATTTCTTGACCTGTTGGTATGTGTTTAGTGAACCCACCTGTTTTGTCTGGAACAATTTTATTTTCAATTCTGATGTTTGCAAAAGTCCCTCTTTTCATAATTTGATAATTTCCTCTTCTTGAGCCATATGAATTAAAGTCTGCAACCTGAGTTCCATTATCCATCAAAAATTTACCAGCAGGAGTTGATTCTTTAAATGATCCAGCAGGTGAAATATGATCGGTTGTAACACTATCTCCTAAAATTAGTAATGGATATGCATTTTCAATAGCATCTAATTTATTTGATTTATTTTCTAAGTTTTCAAAAAAAGGAGATGGTTGAATATATGTAGATGATGATTGCCAATCAAAGTGTTCTGATTCTTTAATTTCAATTTCTTTCCAATTTGAGTCACCTGAAAATAAATTTTTATATGATTTTATAAACATTTCTTTGTTGATGTTTTTATTGATTATTGTGTTTATGTCTTCAATAGATGGCCATATATCATCTAAAAAAACATCTTTTCCATTTTTGTCTTTACCTATGCTTTCTTTGGTAATGTCAAAATCTATTTTGCCGACTAACGAGTATGCGATAACCAGCATCGGTGATGCTAAAAAGTTCATTTTTATTTCTGGATGTATTCTTCCTTCAAAATTTCTATTACCTGATAAAATTGAGCTTACGATTAAATCATTATTATTAATTTCTTCAATATAAGATTCTTTGAGAGGACCAGAATTTCCTATACAAGTTGTGCATCCATAACCTATAATATTAAACCCTAATTTATCAAAATATTTTGATAATCTAGATTGTTCAAGATAGTTTTTAACTACTTTTGAACCTGGGGCTAAAGAAGTTTTAACCCACTCTTTAACGACCAAACCTTTTTCTACAGCTTTTTTTGCTAATAAACCAGCTCCAATTATTACACTTGGGTTTGAAGTATTTGTACAACTTGTTATTGCCGCAATCATTATCGAACCATCATTGAGTATTTTTCCAGTCCTGGTATTATTATTTTTTAATTTCTCTATCTCTTTTGAAACTGTGTTTTTAACATCCGAGAGATTAATTCTATCTTCAGGTCTTTTTGGTCCAGATATACAAGCCTTTATTTTTGATATATCTAAATTTAAAGTTTGGCTATAAATAATTTTTTCTTTAGTATCTCTGAATAAACCTACTTTCTTAGAATATTCCTCAACCATATTAATATGTTTATTGTCTTTACCTGTTGTAGATAAATAATTCAACGTCATTTGATCAATTGGAAAAAATCCACAAGTTGCCCCGTACTCTGGAGCCATATTAGCTATTGTACATCTATCTGCGATTGACAAATTCTCCAAGGCCTCACCATGAAACTCTACGAATTTTCCAACAACATTTGCTTTTCTAAGATGCTCTACAATTGTTAAAACTAAATCAGTTGCAGTAGTTGAACCTATAAGCTTTCCAGTTAAATTAAATCCAATAACTTCGGGAAGTAACATTGGTATAGGTTGACCCAACATTGCAGCCTCAGCCTCTATACCTCCAACACCCCAACCAAGAATGCCTAAACCATTAACCATTGTTGTATGTGAATCAGTTCCAACAACTGTATCTGGATAAAGTGTTTTATTTTTATCAAATATAACCTGTGAAATATACTCTATATTTATTTGATGTATTATCCCATTATTTGGAGGAACGATTCTTAAATTTTTGAATGCTCCTTGCCCCCACTTTAAAAGTCTATATCTCTCAATATTTCTTTGGTATTCTAATTTAGTATTTAAATCTTTTGCATCGCTAGTACCATAATGATCTACCATGATTGAATGATCTATCACTAAGTCGGTTTGGCACTGAGGGTTTATCAAACTAGGATCTCCATTAAGTTTTTTTATAGCATCTCTCATTGAGGCTAAATCCACTACCGCGGGAACGCCAGTAAAGTCTTGCATAATTACTCTACTTGGGTAAAAAGTTAATTCTGTTTGATTTCCTACATCACCTGACCAAGATAAAAATTTATCAATTACCTCTTGGGATGATTTTTTACCATTATTTCTTACATAATTTTCAAATAACACTCTCAATGAGTAAGGAAGGTGAGCAATGCTCTCTTTATTGATATTATATATTGTATATTGTTGTTCGCCTTGATTTAAATGGTCTTTAAAATCCATAACTATCCATACTTTGAAAAATTGAGGATATTCTAACACAGAATAATTCAAATACTAACATTATTTGCTTGGCACATTCCTTTTTACTTTTCTAAATGTAATGCCGTAATAATTATTATTTTTTGTATTCTCTATAAAACCTATGATGTTTTGACCATTTTTTTTATTATTCATAGCTTCATTTAGTGTATCGTCTAAATTTTTACTATAATCAAGCATATAAAGTCTAGGTAAATCTTCTGTATTCAAATTTTTTATTAATACTATAAAACTATTATCATATTTATGTACGCTTAATAAATTAAATTTTTTTGGTAAATGAGAAAATGCAGGATAACCTAAATTATTTATATAGAAGAAATGTGTGATTACAAAGAATAAGCCTATTGACAAAACTAAAAGTATTTTTTTTGTAAATTTATTTTTTTGTATAATAATATAAATTAAATATCCGTATACCAAAGTAAGTAAAAATAAAATTATAATGATTTCAATTAACATTAATATCCTTTGAGCTCGTATGGAGTTAATATTTCATTTTTAGTTATTAAAGATTTAAAATTTCCAACAGAATCTAATCTAAATTTTGCAATAGTTAATTCTGTGTCTTTTTCTTTAAGTGAAACATTGTTAAAGAATACAAGTTTAAGAGAAGGGTTTACTTTTTCAATAATTAATTTTACATCTATAGGTTTTCCGCTTTCATGTTCATACAAATATAAATTAACAGTGTATTCCCCTGGAATAATGCCTCTTAATGTTACAACCTCTCTGTTAATAGGATAAATGACTTCTTTATTATTAATTACAATTTTATCATTTATGATACCTTGGTCATCTCTATCTAAATGTAACCATCCAGCGTCTTTTTTAAGGTAGGATACAATTTCACCATTTGGGTCTCTGACCCATAAGTCTATATCATCAGGAAGATTATCCTTCCAATCTACGGTAATAATATACTCTGCCTTTAAATTTACATTTCCTAATTTAGTAATTGGGTTAATAAATAAAATTGTTAGAAAAAATAAGAAAACAAACCCTAATAAAATATTAAACAGTAAATCTGTAAATGGATCAAATTGATTATATTTCTTATTTTTCATGTAATATTTGTAATATTAATGGATTTTTAATTTCTATAATTGTAGTGATTATAGAAATCATATCGTAAATAATGTTTTCTAAATATTTATTTTGAAATGAAAGAATGATGGATGAAAGTAAGCCTGTTAATGTTGTATATAACGCTACCATCATCCCACTGCTCATGTTTTTTAATAAGCTGTGCATTAATGATAAATCAAAATCTTCTATCAATGCAATTGAACTGAGCATAATAATAAAACCAATAACAGTTCCAATAAGACCTAGTTTTATCAATAGATCAACTATAAACCATCCTAAGTCTATGTCTTTAGTAAATTTATACTCAAAAACTTCGTTTATATCTTTTCTATCTTTAATATCGTTTGCATAAAAAATTTTTAGTTGATCAAGAATGCATATATCATAGTAATTGCTTGATTTGCTCATTTGTTGAATTATATTTTTAATATTATTATATTCATTTGAGGTTGATAGAATAATTAAATTATAAAAAGAATTTTTTACTTTGTACAACAGAGATCCAACTTTTATACTAAAAAATGTAAATATGAATAAAATTACTATTGAAATATTGCTAACATCATTATTAATTAACTTAGAGATATGTCCATAATAAATTAATAGGTATGAGATAATTAGCAACACTATAAAAAATAGCAACCATTTTATAAAAATTAAATCACTTGAGTCTCTTGAGAACATGTCAGATTAAATTAATTTTTTTGGATCTAATAATTTAATAAGTTGCGCCTTAGACAAGCTTGTTCTTTTCAAAGCTATATCTATAATTGGTTGATTTGTCTTATAAGCCTCTTTGACAATTGCTGATGCCAAGTCATATCCAATAACTTCATTTAGCTTTGTAGCAATAATTGGATTGCGCTCTAAATTAGTTTTTATATTATCTTTATTAACTTTAAATGTAGATATTGTTTCTGATATAGAATACGCACTATTAATTAGCAAATTAAATGATTCAATAATGTTATGCGCTATAACTGGCAACATTGTATTTAATTGAAATGATCCTGATATACATGCAAGACTAATAGTGTTATGGTTTCCGGATATTTGAGCCATTGCCATCAAAACAGCCTCTGGTATTACAGGATTAATTTTCCCCGGCATTATACTGCTTCCAGGCTGTAATGGTTTTAACGTAATTTCTGATAAACCAGATATTGGTCCGCTATTCATCCATCTAAGGTCATTTGATATTTTCGTAAGTGATGAAGATAATCTTAAGAGAGCACTGCTCATTGTTAAAATATGATTCTGCGAACTTATCATTTCTGCTTTATTTGGATTAGGCATAAATTTTACTTTATGCTTTTTATAAATTTTATTTAATTCAACACAAACATGCTTGCTAAATGCCTTGGGGGCATTTAAACCTGTGCCAATAGCTGTGCCTCCAATTGGGAGAAATTCTAGTTCATTCTTGCTTTGCATTAAAATTTCATTACAATGCAATAGTTGTTCCCTCCATGTTTCAATTTCATATCCTAAGGATAGTGGGACAGCATCCATCAAATGCGTTCTACCTGATTTAATTATGTCTTTAAATTCCCATTCTTTTTCAATTAATCTCATAACAAGAAAGTCAATAGCATCATTTAATTCAAGAGCAAGAATAACAGAACTTATATTCATAGTAGTTGGTATAACATCATTAGAGCTTTGAGATTTATTAATGTCGTCATTAGGATGCACTTTAGTTTTTATTTTTTTGCTTACAAGGTTTGACAGCACTTCGTTCATATTCATATTTGTGCTCGTGCCAGATCCTGTTTGATAAATATCTATTGGAAATTGATCATAATAATTTTCTATATTATTGTGTATATCTAATGAACATTGATATATAGATTTAGCTAGTTTTACGCTTATTAATTTAGATTTGTTATTGGCTATTGCGCAAGCACCTTTTAAAGCTGCAAGTGACTCTATAAACATGGGGTCAAATCTTGACCAACTTATTTGAAAATTATTAATTGCTCTTTGAGTTTGCGCTCCATATAGAACATTTTTTGGTACTTTAATTTCACCGAGCGAATCTTTTTCTATTCTGTATAATATTTTTTTCATATTCCTATATTTTCTAAATTTATAAATATAATTATGCTATAATAACATCTTTGAGATAAATATTAATATGAAAAAAGATGATTTACTCTCAATATCACCGTTAGATGGAAGATACTCTAGAGTATGTGAAGATATATCTGAGATTTTCTCAGAATATAACCTCATCAAAAAAAGAGTATATGTTGAAGTTCAATGGTTCGTTTTTTTATCAAATCTAACTAGTCTCAAAGAATTACCTAAAATCACTACAAAAGATACAAAATTTATCTTAAATATTGCTGACAACTTTACTTTATCAGATGCCAAAGAAATAAAAAAACTTGAAAAAATAACAAACCATGATGTTAAAGCAGTTGAATATTTTATTAAATCTAAATTCCAAAAACATATAAGGTTAAAAGAATATAAAGAATATATTCATATCTGCTGCACATCTGAAGATATAAATAATATTTCTTATGGATTAATGATTGGTGAGGCAAAATTTATATTACAAAAGAAAATTATATTACTATTATCCTTAATTAAAAATAATATAAAAAAATATTCACACAATGTTATGATTTCTCATACTCATGGTCAACCTGCAACTCCAACTACAATGGGTAAAGAGTTTTTAATATTTTATAAACGCATAGAATGCTTAATGAAGAAATTAGAAAAAATGCGTATTAAAGGGAAGTTTAATGGTGCAACAGGAAACTATTCCGCACATTCAATAACCTTTCCTAATGTTAATTGGCCATTGATTAGTAAAAAATTCATAAACTCTCTTAATCTTATTCAAAATGAATATACAACCCAAATTGAATCGCATGACTATATTGCTGAGATTGCAAATAATCTCATACATATAAATTCAATATTAATTGGCTTTTCTCAAGATATTTGGGCGTATATATCTAAAAATTATTTTATTCAAAAAAATATAAAAGGGGAAATTGGTTCATCTACTATGCCTCATAAAATAAATCCTATAAACTTTGAAAATGCAGAAGGAAATTTAGGTATGTCAAATAGTATTTTAAGATTCTTGTCAGATAAACTTGTAATCTCAAGATTACAAAGGGATCTTTCTGATTCAACAGTATTAAGAAATATTGGCATTTCATTTGGGTACTCTTATGTAGCTTATGAGAATTTAATTTTAGGATTAAATAAAATATCAATTAATCAATTGTCTATAGATAAAGATTTAATTAATTCTTGGGAGATTTTAGCTGAACCAATTCAAATGGTTGCGAGAAAATATCATATTTCAAATTCTTATGAGTTATTAAAAAATATTACGCGTGGTCAAAAAGTAACAAAAGAAAAAATATATAATTTAATTGAATCATTAAATATACCAAAAAAAGAAAAAAATGTGCTTCTAAAACTGACGCCTGAAAAATATATTGGCTATGCAGTCAAATTATGTAATGGAAAATTATAATATTGAAGATATAGTAGATATTGAAAATTTTCTTACAGCACATAACATAGAGTTTCAATCGCTATCAAATAAAATCAGAATATATTTTGAGGATTCTGGGCAAGTTGACGTAACTTTTGATAAGAAGATATGTCTAACCTTAAATAATAAAAATATCTTTTGTAAAGATAAATATGAGGTAATGAAAATTATAAATAAACTATGATTTAGGTTTCATGTGAGGGAACAACAACACATCTTTAATTGATGAGCTATTTGTAAAAAGCATTATTAATCTATCAATCCCAATTCCTGCGCCAGCTGTAGGAGGCATCCCATACTCTAATGCTTTAATAAAATCAGCATCATAATTCATTTTTTCTTCATCATTTATATTTGCTTGGCTTTTGAATCTTTTGGCTTGTTCTTCTGGATCATTAAGTTCAGAAAAGCCATTTGCAATCTCTCTCCCACCTATAAATAATTCAAATCGTTCAACTAAGTTTATGTTTTCGTCACAACTTCTTGCTAATGGAGAAACTTCTGTAGGGTAATGTGTAATAAACGTTGGGTCAATTAAATTTTTTTCAATTAATTTCTCAAAAATTTCTAATTGGATTTTAGATATAGTGCAGTCATCTTTAACGCTTATATTATGAGATTTACAATAATCCTTTAAATATTCTAAATCATTAATTTTGCTAGCATTTATATTATCTGTATATTTTATTATAGATTCATGAAATTTTATTTTTTTAAAAGGTATTTTTAAGTTAATATTCATTTCTTGATAAATAAAACTCTCTGATATAGAAAGGATATCGATAAGTTTTTTAAATAATTTTTCAATTAAATCCATCAAATATAAGTAGTTCTGATAAGCACAATAAAATTCAATCATAGTGAATTCTGGATTGTGTTTTATTGATAATCCTTCATTTCTAAAACTTCTATTAATTTCAAAAACTTTCTCATAGCCGCCTATAATACATCGCTTAAGGAATAATTCTGGTGCTATGCGAAGATATAAATCCATATCTAATGAATTATGATGAGTTACAAAAGGTTTTGCTGTCGCTCCACCTGGGATGATATGCATCATTGGCGTCTCTACTTCTAAATATTTATCATCTAAAAAAAAATTTCTAATAGCGTTAATAATATTAGCTCTAGTTTTAAATATATTTTTTGTATCCATATTTATCATTAGATCTAGATATCTTTGTCTATATTTAATTTCAATATCAGATATACCATGAAATTTTTCTGGCAAAGGTCTTAAGGATTTGGATAATAAAACTATATTTTCTACATTTAATGTGAGTTCGTCAGTCTTTGTTTTAAATAATTCTCCATCTACCCCAACAATATCGCCAAGATCAAGGTTGTTAAATAATTCATATTGTTCTTCACCAACAAACTTCTTTTGTAAGTATATTTGAATATTTCCTGACTCATCATGTAAATTTGCAAAAGAAGAATTGCCCATATCTCTTATGGTTAATACTCTACCAGCTATAGTTGTTTTAACTTTCTTTTTTGCTAAATTATCTTTAGAAAGTTTAGAGTAGTTTTTTGTTAAATCATTAGCCGAACTCTTTTTTTTAAATCTGTTGGGATATAGTGGATGTTTTTGTTTTATATTTTCTAACTTCTTTTTTCTTTCTGCGATTAATTTATTTTCATCAGTCATATTATAATCCTTGTTTTAAACTTCGTTCAATAAAATCATCTAAATTCCCATCAAGAACAGCCTGTGTATTTCCAGTTTCATGTTTTGTTCTAAGATCTTTAATTCTAGAGTCATCTAAAATATATGATCTTATTTGATTTCCCCATGAAATGTCAGACTTCTCAGATTCTACCTTATTTTTTATTTCATTTTTTTTATCCATTTCATATAGATATAGTTTAGCACGTAGTTGTTTCATAGCGCTTTCTTTGTTTTTATGTTGAGATCTACCATTTTGACATTGTGTGACAGTTTTAGTAGGTAAATGTGTGATTCTTACAGCTGACTCTGTAGTATTTACATGTTGTCCACCTGCGCCACTAGCTCTATATACATCTATTCTTAAATCACTAGGGTTTATCTCTATCTCTATATCTTCATCAACCTGAGGGTAAACAAAAACTGAAGCAAAAGATGTATGTCTTCTATTGCCAGAATCAAATGGTGATTTTCTAACTAACCTGTGTATGCCTGTTTCCGTTCTTAGCCAACCATAGGCAAAATTGCCATTAATTTTTATAGTGGCACTTTTATATCCAGCTACATCTCCTTCAGAGATTTCTACAATTTCATATTTAAAAGAATGTGATTCTGACCACTTCAAATACATTCTTAATAGCATCGCTACCCAATCCTGCGCTTCTGTGCCACCTGAGCCAGATTGAATGTCTATGTATGCATCATATGCATCTTCTTCAGACTTAAACATCATAGTGGTCTCTAAAGAGTTTAATTTATCTTCAATAGAAATTCCAAGCTCATACATTTCATTTATCATTTCACTATTATTAGCAATATCATTCTCTTCAATCAATGAGTTGATGGTATAGTCAATTAAATTTAAATCTTCGTTTATTTTATTTATATTTCTTAATAATTCTTTCTTTATTTTTTGTTGTTTTTGCAAGGAAAGCATTAGGTCTTTATTTGACCAATTTTTTTCTAATGCTAAATTATCTGCAATTTCATTAAGTTGGGGCTCAAGAGAATCATAGTCAAACTAACCCCCTGATCTCAGATAATTTTTTCATGAGAGTCTTATTATTTTCTATAATTTCATCTGCGTTAATCATTTTCCTTGGCCATTTTAACATTAAATTTTCCTAATTTATCAAACCATTTTTCTTTATAAATATCTAGTTCTCGTTTATTTACAATATTTTGCTCAAAACTACCATCTCTAACAACTTGGAAAATAATAATAGAGTCTACATGTGTATTAAACTGCCAATCATGAGCAATTGCATATGCGGCACATTGCAAGAAATGATTTTCTAGTTCTTCAACACTCTTTTTTTTATAGGATGACTTATAGTCAATAATACATAATTTTTTATTAATGATTCCTATCAAATCAATTGTTCCTGCATACTGATCTTTATATGAAACTGAAACTTCTGATCCCCAAATTTCATCAAAGTTTACAATTAAATTATCTATAACTATTTTAGCTAGTATTTTTGCTAACGAAAAATTTTTTGAATCTACCTGTTTATTATCTCTTCCATAAATATATTCTTCTAGATAACTATGCATCAAGTCACCAATCTCCATTGATTTGGTTATTTTTGTATTAAAAAAACTCGAGTTTAACTGATTATTTGTATGTCGCAAAATAGATGTAACGCTTGGTGTGTTAATATTTTCATTTAGTGAATAATATTTTATATCTTTAATATAGTTAATACTATATGTGGGATAATTATATTTAGTTATTAATTTATCAATCATCTATCTTTTCAAAATAGATAATAGATTTTCTAAATCTTGTTTTATTTGATTTAAGGTTTGATTATTATTGGTGTTAGTTATATTTTTTTCAGAGTTATTTATTTTTGTTTTAGCCCCCTCAATAGTAAATCCTTCATTGTGCAATAAATTTCTAATTTCTAGAACTAAAATTAGATCTTTTTGTTGGTAATATCTTCTATTACCCTTCCTTTTAATTGGCTCAAGCTCTTTGAATTCTTGTTCCCAATACCTGAGAACATGTGTTTTTATTTTACAAATTTTAGAAACTTCTCCAATTGTAAAATATCTTTTATTTGGAATGTGTATTTGATTATTAATCTGGCTTTCCATCATATGCTTCTAATTTATTCTTAAGCTTTAACCCTGATTTAAAAGTTACAACTCTCCTTTCGCTTATTGTTACATCCTCTCCAGTTTTAGGATTTCTTCCTGGTCTTGATTTTTTGTCTCTTAATACAAAATTACCAAAGCCAGATATTTTTATATCGTAACCAGCTTCCAATCCTGATTTAATTGATTCAAAAAATTCTTCTATAAATTCCCTAGCTTCTCTTTTATTTAAACCTACTTCATTGTGAATAATCTCTACTAATGAATTCTTTGTTATTGTCATGCTTACGTCCTAACTTGAGCATTAAAATGTTTCTTAATAAGGCTTAATATTTTATCCATTTCTGTATTTACCGTATTGTCAGTCAAGGTACTATTACAATCTTGAAATATAAATTCTAAGGTTATGCTCTTTATGTTATCTCCAAACTCTTTCTTGTTATAGAATATATCTCTTATTTTACTATTTATCATATAGTTAAAAGATTTTTCTCCTATAATATCTATTATATCTTGCACATAAATTTTATCATCAACTAAAATAGTTAAATCTCTCTTAATTTTAGGGTATATAGAAAATTTCTTATATTTAGTATCTATTACATTATTAATAGAATCTGTGAAAATCTCAAAATAATATAGATTATTATTTATCCCATACTCTGAATACAGATTTTGAGATATTTCACCGCAATATCCTATAGTATGCTTGCCTTGATATAATGTGGCTTGGCAAAATTTATTTAAATGTTTAATGTTTTTATATGGTTTAAAAGTAATATTTGGAATAATCCTTTGTAAATGACCTTTCAAATCAAGGAAGGACAGGTTTTCTTGATCGCTTTTTAAATTATTTTCTGCATTAATCCCTGAGATTATTCCAGACAAAATATTATTTTCTTTTATCTTCTTTGGTTTAACAAAATTATATATCTTGCCAATTTCAAAAATTTTTATATTTGTATTCTGCCTACTAACATTATATTTATAAGCTCTAATCATGCTGTGAACCATTGATGCTCTTAACTCAGATTTATCTTCTGAAATTGGATTTTTTATCTTAATAATATCTGAAATACTATTTGTAGAGAGTTGGGAGTTTTTTGGTAAAAAGCTAAAGCTAATTATTTCATTAAACCCTCTAGAAACTAACCCATTAATGATGTTTTCTGAAAATATTGAATGGTCCTTGTTAATTTTAAAAATATTATGTGGCAATGCTGGTTCAAAATTATCATACCCATATACTCTTGCTATCTCTTCTACTAGATCTTGCTCAATTTTAATGTCAAATCTATGGCTAGGTATTGTCAAACGTATTTTATCATTATAAGAGATTGGGTTAAATTCTAATAGTTTAAAAGTTTTTTTAATAAAATTTCTTGAGATTTGTACCCCTAAAGACTCATCAAAGAAATTATATTTTACATTGATTACATGGTTATATTTTTTTATAAGCTCTTTGTTTGTGGTTAGGTTATATTGATAGTTTTTTACATTGCTATATTTTTTCATTAAATATAAAACTCGTCCAGCGGCAATATTATTTAAACAAGGGTCAACTCCTCTCTCAAATCTATATGATGCGTCAGTTTGCAATCTAAATAATTTTGCCGCCTTTCTTATAACTGTTGGTGTAAAAAATGCAGATTCTATTATCACGTTTTGCGTTTTTAAATTAATAGAAGAATAGTCGCCTCCTATAATTCCTGCTATAGCTTGTATTTTATTATCATCAGCTATTACGGGTATATTTTTATTTAAAGTATATTTAACGCCATCCAAGGCATTTATTTTTTCATTAGCTTTAGCGTATCTAACATTAATTAATCTATTAATTTTATCAAGGTCAAAAGCATGCATAGGCTGTCCTACTTCAATCATTACGTAATTTAGGATATCTACAATAAAATTAACTTTTGATATACCACATTTATTAAGTCGTTCAGCAATAATGTTTGGTGTCTTAATAGTATTATCAACACCATGTAATACTAGCGCTCCATATGATCCGCATATTTTTTTATCGATCTTATTTATAAACTTTTTTGATGGAGTAATTTTAAGATTAGCAATTTTGGGAAAAATTATTTTTTTATTATAAACAGCGCTCAAGTCTCTTGCTATGCCTAGCATTGAAAGACAATCAGCCCGATTTGGAGTCATGTCAATATCAATTATTAAATCTCCTTTATGCTTAACAACTGATGAAACCTCAAGCCCTAATGATGTTAGGTTATAGGTTAATTTATCATTTATTTTAATATTGGGTATAAATTCTTTTAGCCAGTTTCCACTAATCTTCATATTATTCAGCTCTTTCAAATTGGCTTAAGAAAGAAATATCATTTTCAAAAAACATTCTTAAATCTGTTATGCCATATTTTAACATCGCTAATCTTTCAATTCCAAGTCCAAAGGCAAAACCTGAAAATTGCTTAGGATTAATATTTACATTTTTAAGTACATTGTGGTGCACCATACCGCAACCAAGCACTTCTAGCCATTTACCTTTAAATTTAATATCAATCTCTGCCGATGGTTCAGTAAACGGAAAATATGAAGGTCTAAACCTAATTTCCATTTTTTTTCCAAAATATTCGTCTATAAATGCAATCAATGTTCCTTTTAAATGGCAAAAATTTATACCTTTATCTATATAAAGTCCTTCAATTTGATGAAACATTGGCGAATGAGTTGGGTCAGAATCACATCTATAAACTTTTCCAGGGGTCATTATTTTAAGTGGTGCACTTTTATTTAACATTGTGTGTATTTGAACCGAAGAAGTATGAGTTCTTAATAATTTATCTTCCAAAACATAAAATGTATCGTGCATATCTCTTGCGGGGTGCGATTCTGGTATATTAAGCGCCTCAAAGTTATAATATTCATTTTCTACCTCTACCCCTGTAACAGGTGTAAACCCATGAGACTCTAAAATTTTTGTTATTTCATTTATTGTTATTGATATTGGATGTCTAGATCCTACACATACATTTTTACCTGGCAAGGTAACATCAACAAACCTTTCCTTTGTTTTATTATTTATAATATTTGTATTTAAAATAATATCATGTGCTTGAGATTTTAGAATATTTAATTCTTTTCCTAATTTTTTCTTTTCAGATTCTTGCGCATTTCTCAATTTAGAGAATTCATTTGTGATATAACCATTTTTTCCAAGATATTCAGATTTGATATTTACTAAATCATGAGTTGTATTACAATCTTTTAATTTTTCTCTAAGTTCTGATATTAGTGAAGAATATTTTTTTTGCACAGGCAATAACTATTATTTTTGTGTAGTTAAAGAATTTATGATTGCTGAAAAACTTTCAGCATGATTAAGAGCTAAATCAGCAAGCATTTTTCTATTTATATTTACATCTGATTTTTTAAGCTGATATATAAATTGACTGTATGACATATTATTTAGTCTTGCCGCCGCATTAATTTTAGATATCCAAAGCGATCTAAATTGCCTTTTCTTTTGTTTGCGATCTCTATATGCATATTGTCCAGCTTTAATTACTGCTTGTTTAGCAACCCTAAAAACTTTACTTCTTGCTCCTTTATATCCTTTCGCAAGTTTTAAAATTTTTTTATGTTTTGAATGTGCTACAACACTACGCTTTACACGGGCCATTTTTACTCCTTCCTAATACGGTAACATTCTTTTTACTAAAGCTTTGTCAGCTTTACTTACCACCATATCATCTCTTAAATGTCTTTTCCTTTTGGTGCTTTTCTTAGTCAAAATATGTCTACGATGCGACTGTGCTCTTTTCATTTCACCTGATGGCGTTTTTGAAAATCTTTTGGCAGCACCTCTATTGCTTTTCATCTTTGGCATATGTTCCTCTTATTATCAGACTAAAAACGTTACAAGTATACAGTAATTATATATTTTATACATAATTTATTTTTTTGGCGCCATCACCATTACCATTTGTCTACCTTCAAATGAAGGTATTTGTTCTACAATCCCGTATTCATCAAGATCTTTTTGAATCCTATCAAGGAAATCTCTACCTATTACTTGGTGAGCTATTTCACGACCTCTAAAACGCATCGTAATTTTAGCTTTATCTCCACCAGTTAAAAATTTAATTAAACTCTTAAGTTTAACCTGATAATCTGCTTCCTCAGTATTAGGTCTAAATTTTATCTCTTTTACCTGAGTTATTTTTTGTTTTTTCTTTGCTGAATGTGCTTTTTTTGATTGCTCAAATTTATATTTTCCGTAGTCCATTATTCTACATACGGGTGGCTTTTGATTAGGAACTATTTCAACCAAATCTAAATCTTCGTTTTTTGCTAATTCTAATGCTTTAACTGTTTCTACGACGCCCACTTGGTCTCCATTTGATGCAATGAGTCTGACCTCTTGAACATTTATCCTAGAATTCATCCTTAGTCTTTTATTGTTTGCTATTATATTCTCCTAAATAGTTAAATTAATGCTTCTCTTGTCTACAAGAGTTTCTATCATTTTGATAAGATTTTCAACACTCATCTCTCCTAGATCATCTCCAAGTCTAGTTCTAACTGATATTTTACCACTTTCTAACTCTTTGTCTCCAACAACTAATAAATATGGAGTTCTTAACATAGTATGTTCTCTTATTTTATAACCTATCTTTTCATTTCGTAAATCCATATTTGACTTAATTTTAGATTTTTTTAGTCTTTTTAAGATTTCTAAACAATAACTTTCCTGGTTTTCTGTAATATTTAGTATTGTTACGTGAACAGGAGATAACCATAAAGGTAGATTGCCAGAATATTCTTCTATTAGTATTCCCACAAAACGTTCTAAAGACCCTAGAATTGCTCTATGAATCATAACAGGTGCGATTTTATTACCCTTTGAACCTATATAATTTGCACCAAGACGAGATGGCATTGAAAAATCTAGCTGTATCGTTCCTAATTGCCAAACTCTATCAAGTGAATCGGTTAATGAAAAATCAATCTTTGGACCATAAAATGCGCCATCTCCTTCATTTATTAGCCAATCAATGTCATTGCTATTTAATGCTGATTTAAGCGCACTTTCTGATTTATCCCATATTTCATCGCTGCCAACTCTGTCCTTAGGTCTTGTTGATAGCTCTATTTTTATTTCTTCAAAGCCAAAAATTTTATATATTTCATAAATATTTTTGATTAATTTATTTATTTCTTTTTCAATTTGTTCAGATGTACAAAATATATGAGCGTCATCTTGTGTAAATGCTCTTATTCTCATCAAGCCATGCAAAGTTCCTGAAGGTTCGTTTCTATGTACTTTACCAAATTCTGCAAATTTGATAGGGAGATCTTTATAACTTTTTAATCCTTGGTTGTAAATTTGTATGTGTCCTGGGCAACTCATGGGTTTAATTGCATATTCTTTATTTTCTGACGAAACGTCAAAAATTAAATCTGAAAATTTATCTAAATGCCCTGATTTTTTCCATAACGATTTATCTAAAATTTGAGGAGTATTTATTATTTCATAATCATTATCAATAAGATAATTAGTAATAAAATTTTTGATAGTATTAAATAAAGTCCAACCATTATTATGCCAGAACACCATGCCAGGTGATTCTTCTTGGAAATGAAAGAGATCTAATTTTTGCCCTAATTTTCTATGGTCTCTTTTCTCTGCCTCAGTTAATTTTTCAAGGTAGTTTTGAAGTGACTCTTTAGAGTTCCATGCTGTACCATAAATTCTTTGTAATTGCTTATTTTGAGAATCACCTTTCCAATAAGATCCTGAAACTTTCATTAATTTAAAGTTATTGAGAAATTTTGTATTAGTTAAATGAGGGCCTCTACACATATCAATATATTCTTCATGATGATAAATTGCTATTATTTCATTATTAGGTATTTCTTTAATAAGTTTTAATTTATAATTCTCATTTCTTTCACTAAATACTTTCGCAGCTTTATCTTTCGTTACAACCTCTCTTATAATTTTATATTTTTTCTTTGCTAGTTTTTTCATTAACAGTTCTATTGAGGATAAATCTTTTTCAGAAATTGTTTCTTTGATGTCGATATCATAATAAAAACCATTATCTATCACTGGACCAATAACCATTTTCGTATCAGGATAAATTTGTTTTATTGCATGCCCCAAAAGATGTGCGCAAGTATGTCTTATAATCTCTAATCCTGTGTTATCTGATGATTTAATTAACTCAATATTACAGTCTGAAGTAATTAAATCGCTTAAATCACATAAATCATTATCTATTTTAGCAGCAACAATATCTTTATAATCAAAATTAGATTTAATCAAATCTTCTATTGATGTATTATCTCTAGCCTCTAATTTTCTATCTTCTATAATTACTTTAAACATAATTCCTCATCTAGGCACGATTGGACTCGAACCAACGACCTCCACCATGTCAAGGTGGCGCTCTAACCAGCTGAGCTACGCGCCTAAGCTATGTAAAATTAACATGCTGTTAGCCTATACTCAAGTCAAATATATTTACATGCTATGTTCTTTTATTCCTCTTATTTCTATTTGGCATATCCAAAAAATTCTCTTGAATATTTGAAATCTGGTCTCTTATTTTTGCTGCTTTTTCAAACTCTAAATTTTTAGCATGTATAAACATCTGCTTTTCAAGTTCTTTCATAACTGAAACAACATTGCTCCCATCAACTTTTGGAAATTTCTTTTTGATATTAGATATTAGTGTAATTTTTTCTAATTTTTTATTTGAAATATAGTTATCGTCACCAAGTGTTTCTTTAATAGCTTTTTTAATGCCGGATGGTTTTATTTTATTAAGTTTATTATGTTTCTCTTGTATTTTTCTCCTTCTTTCAGTCTCATGGATAGCTTTTTTCATTGATGGAGTAATTCTATCACCATATAAAATAACTCTACCAGAAATATTTCTTGCTGCTCTACCAATAGTTTGAATAAGAGAACGATCTGATCTTAAAAAACCTTCTGTGTCTGCATCTAGAATAGCGACTAACTCAACTTCAGGAATATCTAATCCTTCTCGCAATAAATTAATTCCTACAAGAACATCAAACTCTCCAGATCTTAAGTCTCTGATTATTTCTACTCTTTCAACGGTGTTTATGTCTGAGTGCAAATATCTAACCCTAATACCAAATTCTTCAAGACGCTCTGTAAGATTTTCTGCTGCTTTTTTGGTAAGTGTTGTTATTAATATTCGGTTTTTATTTTTTAAAACCTTATTAATCTCAGACAAAACATCTTCTACTTGATTCGACGATGGTTTTACTGTAACAGTTGGGTCAACAAGTCCAGTTGGTCGTATTACTTGCTCTACTATTCGGCTTGATTTCTCAATTTCATAAGGTCCTGGGGTAGCAGAAACAAAAATTGTTTGAAAATTATATCCTGTAAACTCTTCAAATTTCAGTGGCCTATTATCAAGAGCTGAAGGTAATCTAAATCCGTAATCTACTAATGTTTCTTTTCTTGATCTATCTCCTCTATACATTCCACCTATTTGTGGAACTCCTACATGACTTTCATCAATGATAATTAATCCATCTTGAGGCATATAATCAAGTAAACATGGAGGTGGTTCGCCAGGTTTGGTATTTGCAATATATCGAGAATAATTCTCTATGCCAGAACAATACCCCATTTCAGCCATCATCTCTAAGTCATGACCTGTTCTTTCTCTCAATCTTTGCGCTTCTAGTTCTTTATTTTCTTTAGAAAAGAAAGATAGTCGATCTTTTAATTCTTTTTTTATCTCTATAATTGCATTATCAATTATTTCTTGCGGAGTTACATAGTGAGTTTTTGGATATACCGTAAACCTTTTTAATTTTTTAATAATAGAGCCAGTTAATGGGTCGAATAAATATAAATTCTCTATTTCTTTATCAAATAACTCTACCCTTAATGCTTCTTTTTCTGAATCAGCGGGAAATATATCTATTATTTCTCCTTTAACAGAAAACGTTCCTCTTCTTAATTCTGTATCGTTTCTCTCATATTGTAATTCAGTCAATCTCTTATAAATAGTCCTTCTGTCTATTATATCGCCTACCACGATATGAAGAATCATTTTTAAATATGTATCTGGGTCTCCTAGCCCATAAATTGCTGATACACTTGCAACTACAATTGCATCTCCTCTCTCAACAAGTGATTTTGTTGCTGACAATCTCATTTGTTCGATGTGTTCGTTTAAAGAGGCATCCTTTGCTATGTAGGTATCTGATACTGGAACATATGCTTCTGGTTGATAATAGTCATAATACGACACAAAATATTCAACTGAGTTCGTAGGGAAAAAATCTCTCATTTCTGAATATAGTTGAGCTGCTAATGTTTTATTTGGCGCCATAATTAAAGTTGTTTTGTTAGTCTTTTCTATAATTTTAGCCATAGTAAAAGTTTTTCCAGAGCCTGTAACACCTAGTAACGTCTGATGACCTTTATGTTTATTAATTCCATCTATTAAGGAGTCTATTGCTGTAGGTTGATCACCAGCAGGTTTATAGTTTGATACAAGTTTAAATTGTTTCATGTTGATATTTTAACATGAAGTTTACTTGAAAGGCTTAAATATGGTACGATTACATATCAAGGAAAAACGTTGACATTTTCTAAAAGAATAAAATTAATCAAACCATCATCAACCATGGCGTTGACTTCTAAGGCTAATCAAATGCGCCAAAATGGAGAAGACGTAATAGTTCTAACTGTTGGTGAGCCTGATTTTGATACTCCAAAATATATTAGAGAAGCAGCAAAAAAGGCGATTGATGATGGAAATACAAAATACACTTCAGTTGATGGAACTCCTGCTCTTAAGAATGCAATTATAAAAAAATTTGAAAATGAAAATAATATTCATTATTCTCCAGAAGAGATAATAGTATCAGCAGGATGTAAACAATCTATTTTTAACTTATTGCAAGTGATAATAGATGATGGAGATGAAATTATTATACCTGAGCCTTATTGGGTTTCTTATGCTGATATGGTTATATACGCGGGTGGAAAACCAATTTTATTAAAAACTACTTATGAGAATAATTTTAATATTGATGCGGAATTATTTGAGTCTCTTATAACTGATAAAACAAAACTGTTTATGATTAATAGCCCTAACAACCCTAGTGGAAAATATTTTGATAGTATTTCTTTAAAAAAGCTTAGTAATATATTAGTTAAAAATAAAAATATTTATATATCTTCAGATGATATTTATGAACATATACAATGGCATAAAGAAAAATTTCATAATATTTTAAATGTTTGTCCTGACTTGAAGGAGAGAACAATTGTATTAAATGGTGTTTCAAAAGCATATTCTATGACAGGATGGCGTATTGGTTATGCTGCAGGTAACAAAGATATTATTAATAAAATGAAAACTCTTCAATCGCAAAGCACCTCTTGCGCTAGCTCAGTGTCACAAGCAGCAGCATGTGCAGCGCTTGAAAACGTATGTGAAGAACTACCAATAATGAAAACTGAATATAAAAAAAGGCATGATTTTGTCGTTGAAAAATTAAATAAAATTGATGGCGTTTTATGCAAAGAAACAGATGGTACATTTTATGTATTTCCATCTTTTCATGAATATATAAAAAATAATAAATCAATTAAAGATGATAGTGAATTATCACTTTATTTACTTAATGAAGCTAAAGTAGCTGTTGTACCAGGAAGTGCTTTTGGTCTAGAAGGACATATTAGAATTTCTATAGCAATAGATATAGATTCTTTAAAAATTGCCATGGAAAGAATAACTTCTATTCTCAAAAATTAAAAACATGAAAAATGAACATATTTTAATACTAACATCAACAGATACTAAAAAAAATTATAAACTTATTTGTGAAAAATTATTAAATGAAAAGAGTTGTGCATGTATAAGCATTATACCTAAAATGAAAAGTTTATACTTTTGGAATAATAAATTACAAAAAAATAAAGAGTGGTTATTATTAATTAAAACTACATCAAAGTTTTATAAAAAAATAGAATCAATTTTATTGGAATATCATAAATATGAAATTCCAGAAATAATTTCCTTTAGAATTGACAAAGGTTATGAAAAATATCTTAAGTGGATAAGCAGCCAAGTTGCAAATTAAAAAAATGGGTTGTATGCCCATTGTAAAAGAGCCTGTCTTTGCCTAATCCTGCAACTTAAATCATTTCTTATACAATTTTTTTGAATACCACCAATGTGTCTTGGCCCAAATTTTTTCCATCTCATGATTTGTATTTTATCAATTTCAAATATTCTTCTACCCAAATAATATCTACAGTACCACTGAAACCAACCTAATGGATCTTCATTAAAAATCCAGCCTCTTGACATCCATTCATCCATACTTAATCCAGCTTTCACATTAAAAAAATTCATGTTAATGTCAAATTTATCGTTATTTATTTTTGCTTTTTTAAACCAGATTTTTGGGTATTCACTAATATCGCCTTTGAAATAATAACCACCAAATATACCTGCTTCCAACATTTCTTTTGGTGTTAATTGTGGTTTAAAAATATCTGAAATTTTTATTTCATCTGAAATGTTAACTATTTTCTTTTCCCTTAATATTCTAAAATTTTTGCTTCGAAATTTAGTGTTACTCATTACTAATTGATATTGAATGTTATATTGAATGTTATCTATAGAATAATTATACTCCTCGGGACGGACTCGAACCGCCGACCTGGTGATTAACAGTCACTCGCTCTACCAACTGAGCTACCGAGGAATAAGTTAAAGCATCTTAAATGATATTGAAACTATCATCAATATATTATTTAAAATTTTTATTTTTTAAGTAGTTTTTAAAATCTGATTTTACTTCATTGTGCTCTAAAGCATATTCTACTGTTGCTTTTAAATATCCAATTTTACTTCCACAATCAAATCTTTTTCCTGAGAAACTATATCCATATACTTTTTGAGCTTTTATTAATTTTGCTATACCATCTGTTAATTGTATTTCATTTCCAGCTCCTAATTTAGATTTGCTAAGTTCATTAAATATTGATGATGGTAAAATATACCTGCCTACAACCCCTAAATCTGATTTAGCATCCTTGGGTTTAGGCTTTTCAACAATGGAGCTTATTTCGTATAAATTATTTTTTTTCGAACTATAGCTAACTATTCCATATTTTTCTGAATCTTTTTTTTCTATGTTTTCAAGTGCAATTATTGGTGATTTTGTTTCTAAGTGTTTTTCCATCATTTGTTTTAAACATGGCACTTTTGATTTTATTAAATCGTCAGCAAGTATTACTGCAAATGATTCATCTTGGACAATATTTCTAGCACAATGTATAGCATGCCCTAAACCAGCTGGTTTATTTTGTCTTACAAAAGTACAATCTACATTTTTTGGAACAATTCTCTGTATTATCTTCAATAGAGAAATTTTATTTTTTTGCATTAACTCATTTTCTAGTTCTGGAGCTGAATCAAAATGATCTATAATTGCATTTTTAGTTCTTCCAATTACAAAAATTAGTTGATTTATACCAGATGCCACTGCTTCTTCGGCGGCATACTGAATCAACGGTTTATCCACTATGGGCAACATTTCTTTTGGGCTAGCCTTCGTTGCAGGCAAAAAACGTGTGCCGAGGCCCGCTACAGGAAGAACTACTTTTTTTATATTTTTCATGTGCAAAAACTTAATATTTAGTGCAATATTATATATCTAATGACATATGTTATCACAGAAAATTGTATCAAGTGCAAATATACCGATTGTGTTGAAGTCTGCCCTGTAGACTGTTTTCATGAAGGTCCAAATTTTTTGGTTATTAACCCAGAAGAATGTATAGATTGCAGTTTATGCGAACCAGAATGTCCAATTGAAGCAATTGTTGCAGAAGAAGATCTTAATGATGATGATAAGCATTTTTTAGATTTAAATCGGAAGCTTTCTGAAAAATGGCCTGTCATAACTGAAATGAAAGATGCCCCTGAAGATGCAAAAGAGTGGGAAGGAAAAGAAAATAAATTGGATCTATTAGAGGAGTGAAAAATTTAATGTTCACTTACACCATCGTATACTTGAGGGTAATGATCTTCAAATCTAGTACAATGAGGAACAAATGTTAATTTAATAACACCCGTTGGTCCATTTCGATGTTTTTCAATTCTAATTTCTGCTATATTTTTTTGATCTGTGTTTGAATCATAGATTTCATCTCTATACAAAAATATTATCAAATCAGCATCCTGCTCAATAGAGCCTGACTCTCTTAAATCTGATAAAAAAGGTCTTTTATCAGTTCTGGCCTCTACACCTCTGTTAAGTTGAGATAAAGCAACTATAGGGATATCTAGTTCTTTTGCCAACGCTTTTAATGATCTAGTAACTTCCGCTATTTCATTAACTCTATTTTCCGAATATCTTGGAATGGACATTAATTGCAGATAATCAACTACAATTATATCTATACCTGAGCTTCTTTTCATACGCCTAGCTTTAGCACGAAGTTCCATCGGTGATATAGCTGCGGTATCATCAATATAAAAATCACAATCATTCATCATCTCTATTGCAGATGTTACAGATTTTGTATCTTTGGGAGATGATTCATATTCACTAGTTCGTATTTTTTGTTGCGATACAGAGCTTAACGATGATAGCATTCTTAATGCTATAGACTCCGATGACATCTCTAAACTAAAAAAGCCAACTTTCTTATGCTGTTTAAAAACTATATCTTGGGCAATATTCATTGCAAATGCAGTTTTACCCATAGAAGGTCTACCAGCAATGATTATTAAATCTGAGTTTTGGAATCCTGACACAAGTTTGTCTAAATCTCCATACCCTGTTAATAGATAATCTAGTTCATTGTTATTTTTTTTCGCATAAATCTTTTCAATGTATGATTTAACAACAGGGCCTATTTTTGTTAAATCAAAATTAGCTTTAGATTCCCCTGCAATATTAAATATTTCTTGTTCAGTTTTATCTAAAATTTCTGTTATATCGCCTAAATCGCTTTGATGAATGTTTTGAATTGTTTTTGTACTAATATTAATTAATTCCCTCATAACCGATTTTTCTTTTATGATATTTGCATATTGAGATATATGAGCTGACGTAGGGACAATCTTTGTTAGCAATCCTAGGTAATCTCTCCCTCCTATTTTTTCTAATTGACCCTTACTTTTTAAAGCTTCTTCAAGAACAAGTAAATCTATAATTTGACCATTTGAGGCTAGTTCATAAATTTCACTATATATTGCCCTATTATTTACATCAAAAAAGTCATTAGGGCTCAATCTGTCTGATATTTTCTCCCAAGCAGACGAATCAATTATAACTGATCCCAGCAGAGCTTGTTCAGCCTCTATAGCTTTTGGTGTTGATGGTAATTTGGTAGCCATCTAATCATTTTAACTCAAATAAAATATTTTTGTAAAAATCTTCCGGCTAATTTTTCTTTGTTATTCTTGAGGCTTTTCTGTGGGTTGTTCAGTATTTTTTACTAATTTAATTGGAACCGTTACACTTACATCTGAATGTAGGCTAATAGAAGCTATGTTTTTGTCTCCAAAAGTCTTTATTGGACCTAAAGGCAAATTAACCTGTTTTTTTTCCACTTTAAAACCATCGCTAATAAGACGATCTACTATATTTTGCAAATTTATTGAGCCAAATAATTTATCATCCTCTTCTTGAACGTTTACTTCAAAAGACATTACATAATTATTATATTTATCTTTTTCTAATAACGCTGTGTTTTTTAAATCTTCTTCAATTTTTAACAACTCTTGTTTTTTTTGTTCTACTATTGCTAAGTTTTCTTCAGTTGGGGGAACAGCTTGCTTTTTAGGAAATAAAAAATTACGAGCATACCCAGATTTTACAGACACTTTAGCTCCTATATCTCCAAGATGTTTAATTTTTTTTAATAATAAAACGTACATTATTTTTTATGGTTATCGCAGAAAGGTAATAAAGCTAAAAATCTTGCAATTTTTATTGCTTGATTGACCCTTCTTTGTTCTTTTGCGGTAGTCCCTGCAACTCTTCTAGGTGAAATTTTTCCTGACTCTGTTATGAATTTTTTTAGAATACCAATATTCTTATAATCAATTTGTTCAATCATGTCTGATTTCTTCTTTGTAACTTCATCGTTCATTTTATGCTCTTTCTTTACTTGACATCATGATAGATGGTTCGGTAATTTTTTGCTCTTGATTTATAAATATGTGCCTAATTATACTATCATTAAATTTTATTAAATTTGTTAGCTCATCTAAAATCTCATTATTGCCTTGAAAATTTAGTAACATATATCTCGCCTTATTATTTTTATCAATCATATAAGCAAGTTTAATGGTTCCCCAGTCCTCTTGTCTGTCAATCGATCCTTTTTTATTCTCAATTATAGATTTATATTTATCTACAGTGGAAATAGTTGTGGACTCATCCTGATTTACATCAAACATCAGCAACAATTCATAAAATTTCATTACATTATCCATTAGCGCATACTACTTTAGTATATAAGTTTTTTCAAGTTTTCGTCTCAAGTGATATAAAACAACTCCTGTTGCTACTGAAACATTAAGACAGCTAACTGAACCATAAACTGGTATTTTACATACAATATCACATAAGTTTAATAATGATTTACTTACGCCTTTATCCTCTGATCCCAAAATAACTGCTACTCCGTTATTATCAATATTTGCCTCATATATAGTGCTTGTGGCAGAATCTGCGGTTCCAATTATCTGTATATTATTCTTCTTAAGTTTTTTTATAATATCTGAGATATTATTAGCCTCTAAAATAGACAATCCCTGCAAACCTCCTGACGCGGTCTTATGCACGATTGGTGTTATATTGCATGAACTAGATTTTTTTTTAATAATTAATGATACTCCAGCTGCATTAGCAGTCCTTATACAAGAGCCTAAATTTCTAGGATCTTGTATAGAATCAAATATAACAATAAAAGGGGTTTTTTCGCTTTGGATATATAAGTCTATATTGAATTTTGACGATTGCTTTGTGTCGGATAATTCAAACACAATTCCTTGGTGTTTATTAGATGCCGCAATCCTTGTTAATGCATCTTTATCAATTTCATCTATTTTTAAACTTAAAGTTTTTGCAATTTGGATTATATTATTTAAATTTTTATTATAGGGTGGTTTTTTTATAAATATTTGTTTTATATTTTGAGGATTTGCTTTGATTTGCGCTATACATGTATGTAAACCATATACATGTTTTGACTCATTAGACATTATTTAAAAATATCTCTAATTTTTATTATTTGATCTCTTGAGGGTCCTGTGGAAATCATTACTATAGGGGTTGATGATATATCTTCAATAGTTTTTATATATTTTCTAGCATTTTCAGGTAGGTTGTCAAAATTCTTTATTCCGACAGTGGATGTATTCCAGCCATCAAGCTCTATATATTCTATATTTTCAACTTGAAAAGTTTTATAATCAATCGGTCCATAATCTATACAAATTTTTATTTTTTCTAAATTATCTAAGACATCTAATTTTGTTAAAGCTATTCCATTAATTCTATTTAGCTCTATTGATTGTTTTAATATTTTACAATCTAACCATCCACATCTCCTTGACCTTCCTGTAGTAGCTCCTACTTCTCCTCCCCATTTTGCAATATCTAATCCCAGTTGGTTAGTAAGCTCTGTTGGGAAAGGTCCATGCCCAACTCTAGTAGTATAAGCTTTTGTTATACCAAGAGAGTAATCTACTTTATCTGGCCCAACTCCTGTTCCAGAAATTAATCCTGAAAATGTTGTGTTGGAGGAAGTTACATAAGGATATGTTCCATGATCTATGTCAAGCATTGTGCCTTGCG
>CAJWJQ010000009.1:0-33809 GCA_913041905.1 uncultured Gammaproteobacteria bacterium | reverse complement strand
ATTTTTACCACTGTTCCTATTTCTGTTTTTGTAAAACCTATATCTAAATAGAAATTTGTGCTTAGGGAATGCGCCATAGTATCTCCTACTTTGTAAAGAAGAATAAATATTAATATTAGTATAGGGACCATTAGGTTAGTATTATTCTTATCTTTAAATCTCTGAAAGAATTCTATAAATGGGTTTTTGACAGCGTTTATAAAGCTGGATGGTTCTCCAACAGCCTCAGGTTCTTCAGCTAATAATGTTGTAATTACACCAATAATCATTATCACCGCCATAATTGAATAGACATATTGATAGGACATCATATCTGCTAATATTAATCCGCCAGCTCCAGCCGCTAACGCACCAACTCTATAACCCAACACATATGCAGATGCACCCAGAGTTTGCTCATTATCATGTAATGATTCTCTTCTAAAAGCATCAATTACAATATCTTGTGAAGCAGAAAAAAAAGTAACTAGCAAAGCTAAAACTGCCACATTAAAAGGGTTTAAGGCTGGATTTGTTAGACCAAGGCCTATTATCGATAATATTAATAATACTTGACTGATAATTAGCCAGCCACGCCTTCTCCCGAGTTTACTTATTACATATCTATCAAAAAATGGAGCCCAAAGAAATTTTAAAGAATAAGGAAGCCCGACTAAAGCAAATAAACCTATGGTAGATTTTGATATTCCTTCATCAGTCAGCCATGCTTGTAACAATGTTATAGTTAAAAGTAGTGGGACCCCAGAGACAAAGCCCATAATAAGAGATATTAAAATCTTCTTTTCTAAATAGGGATTTATTGAATTTTTTATTTTTATCAATAAGTTATAAATCATAATCTATAATTAAAGGGCTATGGTCAGAAAACCGTTGTTTTTTATATATTCTACTTTTAAGCACTTTTATCTTTTTCTTACTACACAAAACCTGATAATCAATTCTCCATCCTACATTATTATTCCAAGCATTTCCTCTATTAGACCACCAAGTATAATTATCTGGCTCTTTATTTACTTCTCTAAAAGCATCTATAAGCCCATGTTTATAAAATACTTTATCTAGCCATGCTCTTTCTTCAGGCAAAAAACCAGAATTTTTTTGGTTAGCCTTCCAGTTTCTGATGTCCATTTCTTTATGTGCAATATTCCAGTCCCCACAAAGTATTGTTAGTTTTTTACGTTTTAAAATTTTCTTTATATATAACTCAAATTTGTCCATAAATTTATATTTTAATTTTTGTCTTTCCTCACTCGAGGATCCTGATGGGAAATATACAGAAACTATATTTAAATTTTTAAATTCCAATTCAATAAACCTACCTTCCTTTTCAAAAAAATTTGATCCAAATTTATTTGTAATTTTAATTGGCTTATTTTTAGCAAAGATACAAACACCGCTATATCCTTTTTTAACAGCAGTTTCTATATATCTGCCATAACCTTTTAGTTCGAATTCTGGCCCAGTTATTTGAGCCTCCATTGCTCTTGTTTCTTGCAAACATATTAAATCTGTTTTTTGTTTAGCCAGCCATGCAAATAAACCTTTTTTTTGACTAGCTCTAATACCACAAACATTTAGAGTTAAAATTCTCATATTCTTTATACGCACTGTGTTAATATATTGATATTACTAAATTTATATATGAACGACCTTAAAAAAAGATTCATAGAATTCACATTAGACCATGAAATACTAAGATTTGGTAATTTTACTCTTAATTCTGGCAGAGAGAGCCCTTATTTCTTTAATACAGGATTGTGTTGTACTGGCCAATTATTAAATAAACTTTCTAGATTTTATTGCGAATATATCGTGGAAAATAATCTTGAGTTTGATTTTATTTTTGGCCCTGCTTACAAAGGTATCACGCTTTCTTCATCTATTTGTATAAACTTAGAGGCGCAACATAATATTAATAAACCATATACATTCAATAGAAAAGAAATTAAATCACATGGAGAAAAAGGTGTTTTTGTTGGTTATACACCTAAAGGTAGTGCCTTAATTATAGATGACGTCATATCTTCTGGCGCTTCTATACTAAATTCTATCGATCTTATGGATTCTAATAATGCTAAGGTTTCATCAATATTAGTTGCATTTGACAGAATGGAAGTTGGCAAAGAATCTCGGGCTTCTTTAGAGATAGCAGAAAATTATAAATTAGATATACATTCAATTATAAATTTAGATGACATCTTAAACTATACAAAAGAAAATAATAATTTAAAATCATTTGCAAACTTAATTCAGGACTACATAAATAAATATAAAAGGTAGATTAATTATAAATTAAACTAGCACCAACTAGAATGGTTATAGTTTGATATATTATTTTTATAGTCTTATTATCTTTTGATAGAGCAAGATGAGCTCCAAAATATCCTCCAATTAATGAACCCAGTAGCAAAGGTGGTAAAATTGACCAATCAATATTTGTTAATAAACCAAGAGTAATTGCGCCTGTTGCATTATAAAAAAATCCTACTATTACTAATGTATATGCGATTGCTCTTTTGTAATCCATGCCATACCAAGAAATCATAATAATTGTAAATATTAATCCTGTGCCTGCAGATAAAGAGCCATTCAATAGCCCGACAAAAAAAATTAAGATTATTCCTAAAAAATTATTTTGTGCAGAGCTTACATATTTTTTTTCATATTCACCATATTTTTTTTCTTTAAATGAGTAAATAGCTAGTGAAATAATTAAAAAACCCAAGAGTAATCTTGATAATTCATCATTTAGATGTGAGATTAATTTAGCACCCATTATTACGCTTGGTAACCCAAATGATAATGATACTAATAAAAGTTTTTTATTAAATTGGACACTTCTAAGAAATCTTAGAGAAGCACCAATTCCAAGAGCAACTGTTGCTGTTTTATGTACTGCTAATGCATTAATAAACGTAGTATCAAAAATTAATAAAATTGCTGGCAATTGTATTACGCCTGCGCCTCCACCAGAGAAAGCAGAAAATATATTTGAAATTAAAGATACTATAAATAAATAAAAGTATTCGAGCAAATTAATTCCTACGAATCATTGTTCCAATCCCTTCATCAGTGAATAGCTCTAACAATACTGAATGATCAACTGTTCCGTCAATTATTTGTACATGTTCAACACCTGACGCAACAGCCTCAAGGGCAGAATTTACTTTTGGTAACATTCCTTTAGATATAGTTCCTTTTTTTATGAGTTTTTTTACTTCATTTGCGTTGATAGATTGAATTAAATCATTTTTACTATCAAGTATCCCAGTAGTATTTGTTAGAATTAAATATTTACTGGCTTGTAATATGTGAGCTATTTTACCTGCTACTAGATCCGCGTTGATATTGTATGTTTTGCCATCATCCCCTATTCCAATTGGCGCAATCACAGGAATAAACGGAGAGCCATCTAACAAGCTAACAACTTCAGGATCAATACTTTGCACTGTGCCTGTATTTTTAAAATCAACATCTTTGTATTCACCTTCGCCTATAATTTTTTTTGCTCTAATAAGCCCTCCATCCTTGCCTGAGAGACCTACTGCTTTGCCGCCTAGCGATGTAATTGTGTTGACTATATCTTTATTTATTAGTCCACCCAGGACCATTTCTATAATATGAATTGAGTTTGGATCTGTAATTCTCATCCCATTTGCAAATTCTGACTCAATCCCAGATTTTTTCAAATATGATGTAATTTGTGGGCCTCCACCATGAATAATAACTGGATGTACGCCCACTTGTTTTAGCAAGATTACATCTTTAGCAAAATTATTTTTGAGAGTTTCATCCACCATCGCATTACCCCCAAATTTTATTACCAATACTTTCCCAGATAATTGTTGGATGTATGGTAAAGCCTCTATAAGTACTTTTGCAGTACTTGGAGTAATTTTTGGTTCATCTCTATATATTACGTCTTCAAGTTTTTTCATTTATTTTAAAATGGCACATTCAAATTTTTATCTATCTTTAGCATAGCATTCTTCATTATTGTTTTAATTTTATTTAATGATTTTTCGTCATCTGCTTCAAATCTTAATACAAGATTAGACGAAGTATTTGAACATCTAATCAATCCCCATCCAAATGAATATATTATTTTTATTCCATCAATATTAATTATTTCAGCTCCTTCAAACTTAGTTAGTTTTACAAATAAATCCATGAAAGTAAAATGATTATTATCTTCAAACTCTATATTAATTTCAGGAGTTGTAGCTGATTTAGGCAAGCTATTTATCATAGATTGCATTTTATTGTAAGATGAAAATATTTCTAGAAGCCTTATAGATGAATATATTCCATCATCAAATCCATACCATTTATCATTAAAGAAAATATGCCCACTCATTTCACCTCCCAAGGTAGCCCCATTTTTAATTATTGATTCTTTAATAAAAGAATGACCTGTTTTAGATAATATTGGGATACCTCCATTTTCAATGATTGTATTTTCTAAATGTTTAGAACACTTAATGTCGTATACAATTTTACTGCCAGGATTATTTTCTAATATAATTTTACTAAATATCATAAGTAATTGGTCAGGCCAAATTACTTCTAAGGATTTATCTATCACAATAACTCTATCCCCATCACCGTCATACGCAAATCCTATATCTGCATTACGCTCTTTCATTTTGTTTTTAAGTTGTACTAAATTTTTAATATTTGTAGGGTCAGGAGGGTGATTTGGAAATTCTCCGTCAACCTCCTCATTGATAACTTCTACTTTAATATTTAGGCTATCAAATATTTTTTTTATAACTTTACCAGTAACGCCATTACCACAATCTATTATTATTTTTAAATTAGAAATTATTTTTATGCTTGATTTAATATTTTTAATATAAGAATCAAGAATACTATTTTCTTTTTTTAGAATTCCTTTTTGGACATCTTTTCTAATTATATTTTTATTCATGCCTGTATATATCTCAGCTATATGGCTTCCAAAGAGTGTTTTATTATTAAGAACTAGTTTTACGCCATTATAGTTTTTTGGATTATGGCTGCCTGTTACCATTAATCCATTTACGATTTTTAAATAATTTAGAGAAAAATACAATAGAGGAGTAGGCAACATACCAATATCTATCACATCATTGCCTGTTAATAAAAGCCCATCAATTAAACTGCTTTTAAGTTCATCACTTGATAATCTGCCATCCATACACACACAAATTGGTCCAGTTTTAGAGTGTTTTACTTTTGTGCCTATTGTTTGTCCTAGTAAAAAAAATATATCTTTATTTATTTCGCTAGGGTATTTTCCTCTAATATCATATGCTCTGAAGATAGCATTTGGGATTTTCAATTTATTTTTTACCTGAGGATCCAAAGCCGCCTTTGCCTCTATTTGTTTTACTAAATTCATCTACCACAGTGAAAGTTGGCTTATCAATAGTAATAAATATTAATTGCGCAATCCTATCAAGTGGCTCTATTTTAAAATCTTTATCACTTCTATTCCAACACGATACCAAAAGCTCTCCTTGATAATCAGAGTCGATGAGACCTACTAAATTTCCTAAAACTATACCATGTTTGTGACCTAAGCCTGATCTAGGTAATATCAATGCTGCATGTGCATTATTTTCTATATATATAGAGATCCCAGTTGGTATCAATTCTGTTGCATTAGATTTAATAGTAATAGCAGAATTAATGGCTGCGCGTAAATCTAGTCCTGCCGAACCATCTGTAGAGAAGTTTGGCAATTCTTTTATATTTTTGTTGAGTATTTTTATTTTAATGTTATCTAACATTAGACTTCACCAATGAAAGCTTTTTTTTATACTCATCAGCAATAAACTTCATTGTTTTTTGTGCAATATTAATTTTTTTATCTGTGTCTATTTCAATACTATTATATTTTGAATATACAACTACTTTATTATAATCTGATTCAAAACCAAGACCAAGTTCATGGTTAGCTATGTTTCCAACTATAATATCTAAATCTTTATTTTTTAATTTTTTCATTGTATTTTTTTCTAAATTATCAGTTTCTGCTGCAAAACCAACTGTAAAAATATTTTTAAATTCTGTAGAAATTTTCTTTAAAATATCTATCCCACGTTCAAATTCTATTTTTATATTATTCATCTCTTTTTTATATTTTGTCTGAGAATAGTCCTTGGGTCTATAATCTGCTATAGCAGCAGTAGATATAAAGATATCTTTATCTATAATTTTTGTTAATACTGATTCAGCCATTTCAGATGAAGTTTCAACGCATGTTGTTTTAATACCTTGAATTCTTTGCAGTGTAACAGGCCCGGTTATTATTTCTACATTTGCCCCCATTTGTTTTGCGGCAATTGCAATTGCAAATCCCATTTTCCCAGAACTATAATTACTCATATATCTCACTGGATCAATTGGCTCTCGAGTTGGCCCAGCTGTAACCAGAATTCTTTTCCCAGAAAGATCAGAATAAATATTCTTATTAATCAGTTGATTAATAATTTCATCAGGATTTATCATTTTTCCGTACCCAACATCTCCGCATGCATGAGTTCCATAATTTGGACCTATAATAGTAATTTCAGCTTCTCGTAATTTTTTAATACTTGCTTGGCTAATTTTGTTATTCCACATATCTGGATTCATTGCTGGTGCAATAAATATTGATTTTGTAAAAGCTAAACAGATTGTGGATAATAAGTCATCACCATGACCATTAGCTAATTTATTCATAAAATTTGCTGTACATGGAGCTATTAATATTATGTCAGCCCATTTTGCCAAGTCTAGGTGGGAAAAATTTGTTAGGGTTGGTGAGTCAGAATTTTCGGATATAACTTTGTTCCCTGATAAAGACTCAAGAGTAGTTTCGGTGATAAATAGTTCTGAACTTTTAGTCATTACTATTTTAATATCGCAACCTTGCTTTTTAAGTTTACTGGTAAGGTCAGCAGCTTTATAGGCAGCAATGCTTCCCGTTATACCAAGCAGGATATTCTTACCATTCAAAATATTCATAAAGCTAAGCTCCAAAATAGTAATACTATTATATATATCTCAAAAAATTTAACAATTTTTCAATTTGTTTTAAATTATGACCGCTTGTCAAATTTACCCTCAATAAATCTTTATTTTTAGGTACTGTTGGATATCTAATTGCCTGTACAAATAACCCATTCTCAAAAGCTTTATTTTGAATTTTTTTTACCTTTTTTGGACAGCCGTATGTAATAGTCTGTATAGGAGTTATTGATTCATTAATATTTATTTTATTCTCAGTAGCATTTTTTCTAAAAAAATCAACATTGTTTTTCAGTGTACGATTTAATGTTTTTGTTTTCATTATAAGTTTTATACTTTCTCTTGTTGCCCCTACAAGTGCAGCTGGTAGTGCCGTAGAGTATATATATGGTTTAGATTTTTGAACTAAAAAATCTATTAGATTTTTTGAACCAGCTACAAATGATCCAAATGTCCCTACCGCTTTTCCAAAAGTCCCTATATAAGCGTCAATTTTTAAATTTTTACCATGAAAAAAATTCAAGCAAGAAGGAAATATATTTTCATGTTCCCTAAGAACACCAAACCCATGTGCATCATCTACGAATAACAAAGCATCATATTTTTTTGCTATACTTGATAAAATTGGGATATTAGCAATTTCACCTGTCATACTAAATATACTGTCTGTATAAATAATTTTTTTATATTTTTTAAAATTTGCTAATTTCTTTTCAAGATCAACATAAGAATTATGATTGTATCGTATAAGTTTTGACGTAGATAATCTCGTTCCTTCTATTATAGAATTATGATTTAATCTATCTTGAAATATAATAATATTTTTTTCTGCTATAGCATTAGCTAGCCCAACATTAGCTAAATAACCAGAATTCATCACAAGCGTTGATTCAAAATTTAATAGTTTAGATAAATCTTTTTCTAATTTATGGTGTTCTTCAGTATAACCACTTATTAATGGAGATGAGCCAGAACCAACTCCTAGTTCTTGAATTTTCGAAACAATAGCTCGTTTTATATTTTTGTTATTAGACAGATTAAGATAATTATTACTTGAAAAATTTACGTATTTTTTTTTATTAATTTTAATTATAGATTCTTGAGGAGATTGAATAATTAATCTATCTCTATAATATCCAGATTTTTTAATATCTTTTAGTTCTTGATTATAATTAGACACTCGATCTAAGTTGTTCCAATTTTCAACTTCTTCATTAGTTTTTGATCATGCTGCACGCTAGAGTTTTTAGCAGTAAGTAATTCTTCTCCATAGAATATAGAATTTGCCCCAGCAAAGAAACATAAGGCTTGCATTTGATCATTCATAGAGTCTCTTCCGGCAGACAATCTTATAAATGATTTTGGCATTGCTATACGCGCTAATGCTATTGTTCTTATGAAATCAAATTCGTCGATATCGGCATTATCAAAGAATGGAGTACCTTTAACCTTGACCAATTGATTAATTGGAACTGATTCAGGTTGCTCATCAAGGTTTGCTAAAACATGAATAAGTTTAATTCTATCAATATTCTCTTCGCCGAGTCCTAAAATACCACCACAACATACTTTTATACCCGCATCCCTAACATACTTAATAGTATTTAGCCTATCTTTATATGATCGTGTCGTTACAACTTTTTTATAGTATTCTTCAGACGTATCTAAATTATGATTATAGTAATCAAGCCCAGATTTTTTTAGTTCGATTGCCTGCTCTTCTGTTAACATGCCTAATGTTACACAAGTTTCTAGCCCTAATTTTTTAACCTCCACTATCATTTCTTTAATTTTGGATAAATTGTTGTTATTCAAATTTCTCCACGCGGCACCCATGCAAAAACGAGACGCCCCATTTTCTTTCGCTTGTTTAGCTTGTTCTATTACCTCTTTGAGAGGTAATGTATTCTCAATATTTATCTCTGCTTCATATCTTATGCTTTGAGAGCAGTATTTACAGTCTTCTGGGCAACCACCAGTTTTAACTGACATTAGAGTTGATATTTGTATTTTGTTTGGGTCATGAAATTCTCTATGAAGTTTGTGAGATTTCCATATCAAGTCATTAAATGGCAAATTATAAATTTGTTCTAATTCAGATAATGTCCAATTATTTTTTATTTTAAGGTTCAACATTTTATTAAAGATAATTCAATATTAGACCAAAACTGATTATTAATCCAAATATATTATTATTTTCAAAGGCTGAAATACATTGATACGGTATTCTATTTTTAGCTAACAAGTGTTGATAAATTATACATAAAGCTGAAATTAGTAAAAAAAAATAATATATCATTGAAAACGAATTTAAGATTCCTATCACTACAAACAAACTTAACGCAAGGTAATGTAACACTAAGCTATATATTATATCTTTATCGCCAAAAAAAATAGCAGATGATTTTATTCCAATTTTTTTATCATCTTTTTTATCAGCCATCGCGTAATAAGTATCATATGTTATAGCCCACATTATTGTTATTATATATAGCAATATACAATTTGTATCAATCATATCCTTCTCTAATATAAACACCATCGGAATACTTGATCCAAAAGCTAAACCTAAAATTAACTGGGGTATTTTAAAGTACCTTTTTGTCAGTGGATATAGAACTAATAAGAAAAGGGAAAAACCAGCAAACAATATAATTTTCAAGCCTAGCATTAACAATAAAATAAAGCATATTGATATTAATAAACCAAATAATATTAGTGCTTCAGGATTTGAAACTTGCTTAGTAGCCAACACTCTGCTTTTTGTTCTTTCAACTTTTTTGTCGAAATCTTGATCAAAATAATCATTTATAATGCAGCCAGCAGATCTTGTTGCAATTATGCCAATTCCAAAAATCAGCATATAAAATAAATTTGGATTACCGTTTGAGGCTATTAAAAAAGACCATAATACTGGCCACATTAATAAATAAAAACCAATAGGTTTGTCTATCCTCATTAATTGCATATATAGATTAATTTTTTCTAACATATTTTAACTATATTTTTCCATCAAGGCCCATTTGAAAATATTTATGTATTATCGAATCTTGATTTTCAAGCAACCAATCAATACTAGGTTCGTTATTCATTGCTTTATGTATTGCTGTAGTAGTTGCTTTTCTATGAATATCAAATAATATTTTATGATCAAGATTTTTATCTTTGGCCACGGATGGATTGAGCCAAACGGAAACAATTATCCCAAGATCATCAACTTTATTTTTTGGGAGATCACCATTTCTTACTGAATCAAGCACGCCATTAGCAATAGCGGCTTGTACTGTCCCCATTAAAATATTTGTATATTTATCATTTTTAACCGTAACTTTGCTTATCATTAATGTAGGAGGACGGACCATTATATCTGTATTCATAATTGCCAAAACTTTCGAATGTCCTTTAGCCTGATTGCCAAGCAAATTAGCAAATGCAGTGCCAAATGGACCATTCATCTCGCCTATTATTACTTCAGGCTCTGCTGCTGTGCCTGGTGGACCGCCTGCTACTAATGCTTCTCCAACCCTCATTATTATTTTTTCTGTCATAATCTACATCCTTTTTATTTTTATGACTATAATATATGTTAAGTCAAATAAATGAAATAAGATATCATGATAAGGTCATTTAAAAATTTTAGCCCAGATATACATAAAACTGTGTATGTTGATAAACAATCAACCGTCATAGGAAATGTAAAAATAGGGAAAGATAGCGCTATGTGGCCACAAGCTGTTGCACGCGGTGATATCAATCCTATTGTCATTGGAGAAAGAACAAATATACAAGACGGTACAATAATTCACGTAACGCACAAGAGCAAATATTCCCCTAGCTTTTCCGTGACAATTGGAAATGATGTCACAATTGGACATTCATCGATTATACATGCATGTAAAATAGCAGATAGGGTTTTGATTGGGATGGGAAGTATAGTTTTAGATGGCGCAGAAATTGCATCAGATACAATGATAGGTGCTGGAACACTTGTCGGCCCAGGAAAACATTTAGAGGGTGGTTATCTATATTTGGGTTCGCCTGCAAAAAAAGTCAGAGAGCTCACTGAAAAAGAGATAAGTTTTCTTATATACTCTGCAAAATGTTATGTAGATTTAAAAAATGAATATCTTACGTAAATCTAAGAACATTTTTTATATTTTTTGTGTTTGGCTTAAAATTATTCCAAATTTCATATGATAATGCCGCTTGTTCAATAAGCATACCCAGCCCATCATAAGCTTTAATGGCACCATTATTTTTTGACCATAACTGAAAATTTGTAGTAGTTTTTGAATAAAATAAATCATAACTGATACTCGAAGAGTTAAAAATATTAGTCGGAAAATTTATTTTTCCATCTTTTAGGCTAATAGGAGTTGTATTTATAATTAAGTCATATCTAATACCATCTTCGTAATTGCACACATTAGATATATTTTTGTATTTATCAATTAATTCTTCCACTTTTGTTTGTGTTCTACTAAGAATATCTATTTTTTCAACGTCAATTTTACTTAAAGAATTTATAATACTTCTGGCAGATCCACCTGCCCCTAAAATTAATATATTTTTTTTTGCTAGAGAAATATTTTTTTCCTTTAAATCTTTGATAAAACCCTCTCCATCTGTATTAAAAGATTTAATTTTATTATTTTGCATTATTAAGGTATTAGCGCAGCCACACTCTAAAGAAGATGCATCGTGGCCATCAGCAAAAGCAAATGCTTGATTTTTAAAAGGTATGGTTACATTTGCACCAAAACCTTTTTTTGAAAAAAAACTTTGCGCGTGTGTTTCAAAATTATCAAACTCTGGTTCAATTTTTTTATACTGAATATTTATACCTTGTTGTTTGGCAAACTCTTTATGTATATTTGGAGACAGGCTATGTTTAATAGGGTTCCCTATAACAGCAAATTTTTTTATTTCATCCATTTTAATGCTTCTTTTGCGTAATAAGTAATTATTGCATTAGCTCCTGCTCGTTTCATACATGAAAGAGTTTCAAGAACTATCTTTTTTTCAGTTAGCCAGTTATTTTTTGACACAGCCTTTATCATAGAGTACTCGCCACTAACTTGATAAATAAATATCGGGATATTAAACTTTTCATTAATCCTGCTAACAATATCTAAATATGGTAGACCTGGTTTTACCATAACAATATCCGCCCCTTCATTAATATCTAACTCAACTTCATTTATGGCATCTTTTTTATTGGAATAGTCCATTTGGTATGTATCTTTATTTGATAACCCTAGGTTTTTTGTAGAACCTACTGCATCTCTAAAAGGCCCATAAAAATTTGATGAATATTTTGCAGCGTATGACAGAAGTATCGTATTATGATATGAATTTTTCTCTAACGCTTGACGTATTTTTTTTATTCTCCCATCCATCATATCTGATGGCGCAATAATATCTGCTCCGCATTTAGCATGACTTAAGGATTGTTTTATTAAAACCTCTATCGTTTCATCATTTAAAATTTCGCCTTTCTTGGAAATAATCCCATCTTGGCCATGAGATGTATAGGGATCAAGTGCTACGTCAGTTATTATTGTAATGTCGTCAATTTTCAATCTTATCTCTGAAATTGCTTTTTGTATAAGTCCATTAGCGTTATAAGATTCACTACCAGTTAAATCTTTGTGTTTTTTATTAATGCATGGGAACAAGACAATTGCCCCAATACCAAGTTTTTTTAGTTTTTTTATTTCTACTATTGCCTTATCAACAGTATGCCTAAATATATTAGGCATAGTTTTTATCTTCTCTATTTTATTTTTTCCTTCAATAAGAAATATTGGCTGTATCAAGTCATGGGGTGAAAGAGTATTTTCTCTTATTAGACTCCTAAGAGATTCTGTAGTCCTCAGTCTTCGCAAGCGTGTATTTGGAAATCTTTTTTTCATTATGATACTCTAACACTTTTTATTTTAAGAGAAGATGATATATTAATCTATCAAGAATTAAAACAATGGAGGGTTTATGTCTATTTGGCATGAAGATTTTACACTGGAACACGTTATTTCTCTCAGAAATAACAATTTAAATAAGCATTTATGTATAGAATTTATCGAATTAGGTGATGACTACATAGTGGCTAGAATGCCAGTTGAAGATTTTACTAGACAATCCAGAGGTATTTTACATGGAGGAGCATCATGTGTTTTAGCCGAAGCCCTTGGAAGCATAGCATCAAATATGTGTATTGATATGAGAAACCAAAAAGCTGTTGGCTTAGAAATAAACGCAAACCATGTTAGACCAGTATCAAGTGGTTATGTTACAGGAAAGACTACTGTTGCAAGCCTAGGGAGAACGGTTCATGTTTGGAATATAGATATATCCAATGATCAAGGAAAGTTAAATTGCATATCTAGATTAACTACCGCCATTGTAAACCTTAATGACAAAGAGAAAGAGTTTAATCAAGAAGCATTACATAATCTATTTAAAAGATAATTATAAAAATTTCAGTAGTTTTTTTTCGTAGTTCATTAAAGTTTTTGATTTTATTGTAGGCCACTCCGCTTGTGGTGGCATAGACATCAATATTGAGTCAGCTCTACCATCTGATTGTAAACCAAACAGCGTTCCTCTGTCATATATTAGGTTAAACTCAACGTATCTACCCCTCCTATAAAGTTGGAATTCTTTATGGTTTTTATTATATTTATTAGAACTTCTTTTATTTATAATTTTTATATAACTTTCTAAAAAGGAGCTAACAACGTCTTCTAAAAAAAGCATATAATGATTTTTACTTTTAGTATTTAAATTATCAAAAAATATACCTCCAACACCCCTTTTTTCTTTTCTATGCTTAAGATAAAAGTATTCATCGCATTGATTTTTAAAATTTTTATAGTATTTCTTATTATGCTTATCACACATTTTTTTAGTATTGTTATGCCACAATTTTATATCATCTGCATAAGGGAAGTAAGGAGTTAAATCATATCCTCCGCCAAACCACCATTTATTTTTTGAAATCTCAAAATGCCTTACATTTAGGTGGGAGCATGGAACAAAAGGGTTTTTAGAATGTACAACTACCGACACACCTGTAGCGCGAAATTGTTTATGTTTACCAAGTTTTTTTGATAAAGCACTACTAGGAATAATTTTACCGCTAATAGATGAAAAATTAACAGCAGCTTTTTCAATAATTTTTCCATTATAAATTCCTATGCTAGTGCCACCGCCACCATCTTTATATTTCCAATTTGTTTTTTTATTCTTAGATTTTTTATCAATGTTTATAAAACTATTAAAAATATTTTTCTGTATTTTTTTAAACTTTGACTCTATTAATTTGTAGTCACTGGTTTTAATCATTTCCGTATTATTTCATTTGTTATCATATTTTTTATTATACTAGGTTTTTTCTCATTACCTAAACTGCCATCAACTAGAAAATCTATATTATCTGATAATATGTTTATTATATCTTGTTTGTTATTTATAGAGCACTTATGGCTTTTGTTAGCACTTGTTGAGATTATGGGATTATCAAATTTTTTACATATTTCAATAATTGTTGGGTGATTTGATACTCGTACTCCAATTAAACCTGTTTTAGCATCTATAAGCCATTTAGGAGTTGAAGGAATTGATGGAATGAGCCAAGTGTTGTGCCCGGGCCATGAATTTTTAACTTCATCAGTAATTTTTTTAATATCAATTAATTTACTTAATTGTGTAATGCTTGACGCTACTAATAGAAAAGGCTTATCTAGTGTCCTATTTTTTATTTTATATATTTTGTTTACAGCTGTTTCGCACCATGGGTCACATCCTAATCCATAAATTGCCTCAGTAGGATAGCAAACAATAGATCCTGTTTTCAGAAATTCTACAGCATCATCACAATTTCCCGTGATCATGCCTTTTTAGGTCTGAATCTACGTTTCCCTTTTCGCTTCGGAGGTGCATTTTTAATCATTTCAATGCATTTTTCTTCATCTAAGCTTTTTGGTTCCACATCTTTAGGAATTTTTACATTAACTTTACCGTTAGTGATATAAGGACCAAATCTTCCATTTAGAACTTTAATGCCAGATTCTTCAAAATTATTTATATTTATGTTTGCATCTAGCTCTATTTTTGCTTTGATTAGTTCTATTGCCTCTTGTTCTTGTATTTCAAAAATGTCACGATCTCTCACACTAACATTAGTTTTGCCATTTTTTAGATATGGCCCATATGGCCCAATATTGGCTAAGATATCTTCCCCGCTATGAACCCCTATTTTTAAAGGCAAAGCAAACAACTTCATTGCGTCATCCATAGTTATTGATTCAATATTTTTTTTCATTTCATATGTTAATGGCGCCCATTTTGGTTTTTCTTCGTCTTCTTTTGTTCCCATTTGAATTGTCGGCCCATACTTTGTTAATCTGACTGTTACAGGTCTTTTAGTATCAGGGTGTATACCCAAATTTTTTAATTCCCTTTGCTCTGATATATCAACAGTCTTTAGTTTTTCTTCCAAATTAGTTCTAAACGGTTCATAAGTCCCCTTGATACATACCATCGGATCTTGTTCACCATTCGCTATCAAATCAAGATTATCCTCTAGTCTTGCAGTAAATTCGAAATCAACTAAATCATTACTAAAGTGTTTTGTTAATGTGTCACAAACTACGGTAGCTAGGGCTGTAGGTTGAAAATTACTTGCATCTGGATCTACATAGTTACTATCTAGTATTTTAGAAATGATTGTTACATAAGTAGATGGCCTACCTATTCCCAATTCTTCAAGAGCCTCAATTAAACTCGCTTGATTATATCGAGGAGGGGGTTGTGTAAATTTCTGATCTATAACTATATCTTTTATAGTTAACGAGTCATCTTTTTTAAGATTTTCAAGTATTTTTTTATTAAGCTTATCTTTTTGATCATTATCAGATAAATCATATATTTCTTTAAAGCCATTATGTTTTAAGAACGATCCACTATATTTAAATCCAAACTTTTCACCTAAATTAAAATCTATCACTACTTGTTGATTTACAGCATCAATCATTTGCGAAGCAACTGTTCGTTTCCAAATCAGCTCATATAATTTATACTCTGACTCTTCAAGGTACTTTTTAATTTTACTTGGAGTGTTATTAATAACGGTTGGACGTATTGCCTCATGCGCCTCCTGTGCATTTTTAACTTTTTTTGAATACTTTCTTACTTCTTCAGCCTTAAGTTTAGGGTAATTACTATCTAGAAAACCTCCAATATCTTTTAAACAATCATTAGATAAATTAGTGGAGTCTGTACGCATATACGATATTAGCCCAACAGTTTCCCCGTCTTCTAATGCTATACCTTGATAAAGTCTTTGAGCAATACTAGAAGTTTGCTTGACTGAGAACCCTAAAGTTGAATATGCAGCACGTTGCAGTGAAGCAGTAGTAAAAGGAGCACTAGGTCTCATCTTTCTTTCAGATGTTTTTATATCATGAATTATAATTTCTTTGAAATTATTAAGCTCATTCTTGATTGACGTTGCTTCTTCAGAATTTAGGACGCTTGTAATCTTCCCTTGTTTTATCTTTTCCCCATTAATAGTTACTAACTCTAAGTCAATGCAATCCTCTTTAGTGCATGCATTGATAGTAGTTATCCAATATTCAATTGGATTAAACGCATTTATTTCTTTTTCTCTTTCTACAATTAATCTTAGCGCTGGACTCTGGACTCTTCCTCCTCTTGCGTATCTACTAACTTTTTTCCACAGGAATTCTGATATGTCATACCCCATTAAGTAATCTAGAGTTCTTCTGGCAACATAAGCATTCCAAAGATTATGTGATATTTCTCTTGGTTTTTCCATAGCTGCAAGTACGGCGCTTTCAGTAATTTCATTGAATGCAACCCTATAAGTTTTTTTGTTTTCTAAAAGTTTTGCTTTATCTAATATGTCATATATATGCTTAGATATTGCCTCCCCCTCTCTGTCGGGGTCAGTAGCAAAATATACTGTTTCAGCGTCTTTCGAAAATTTTTTAATTTCATCAATAACATCTTTTTTCCCACTAGAAACTTTCCAAACAGGCTTATAATTTTTTTCAACATCTATCCCTTTGCCACCACTAGCAATTAAATCCCTTACATGTCCTACAGAGGCAAGGACCTTATAATCATTACCCAAGAACTTCTGAATAGATTTTACTTTTGTTGGAGACTCTACTATTAATAAATTTTTCATTTAAGTTTACTGTTATAAATACATATTTTTTACTTTATACTATTAAAATGATGGACATTACAATACATTTTTAAAAATATTTTAAATATGAACAAATTAAAAATATTACATTTTCCAGATAATAGACTGAGACAAAAAGGATTAGACGTCGATATATTTGATAAAAATCTTAGAAATCTTGCTAAAGATATGCTTGAAACCATGTATGATTCTAAAGGTATAGGATTGGCTGCAATACAAGTAAATATTCAAAAAAGACTAATAGTTATTGATATAAGCGAAGAACAAAACAAGCCAATTTTTCTCGTGAACCCCGTAATTCTTACAAAGGAAAATAAAATTGAATTTGAAGAAGGCTGTTTATCAGTTCCAGGTTTTTATGAAAAGGTGGAACGTTTTAATAACGTTACTATAAAAAAACAAGATTTATATGGCAAAACGCTTAAAATTGAAGCTGATGGGTTACTGGCAGTATGTATACAGCATGAGATTGACCACCTTGATGGAAAACTTTTCGTAGATTATATTTCTGATATGAAGAGAGATAGAATCGCAAAAAAAATTAAAAAACTTACTGAGCAAGGAAAATTAATGCCAAGAAAGGATGTTCCGTATTCAATATAAATTTATATAGGGTGATAATTTGAAAATAATATTTTTTGGAAGCCCATCTTATTCATGCATTATTCTTAAAAAAGTTTTGGAAAAAAACTATAATGTTGTTGGAATTGTTACGCAAGATAAAAAAAAGGGAAAGAGAATTAAAAATAAAAATACCGCAGTTGGGGAATTTGGTGAAAAAAATTTAATTAAAACATTTTATCCATCAAACCTTAATAGTTCCTCGTTCCTCGCAGATATAGAAAAATTATCTCCTGATCTTTTTTTAGTTTATTCCTTTGGCAAAATGTTACCAGAAAAAATTTTAAATATACCCACAATTGGAGCGATAAACATACATTGTTCTCTCTTGCCTCAGTGGCGTGGAGCAGCCCCTATTCAAAGATCATTATTAAATGATGATGATATAACTGGAGTTACTTTTTTTAAAATAAATAGTTCATTAGACCAAGGAAATATTATTTCTTCCTTCAAATATTTAATTTCTGATGAAGATGATTCTTTAATACTGCAAGATAAGTTATCTAACTTAGCTGCTGATAATATAACTAATGTTCTTGAATCATTTTCAACTCAAGAAAAATTCATTGCTCAAAACAATGACGATGCATCTTATGCGTCTAAAGTAGAAAAGAGTGAAGCGGTAATAGATTGGAAGAAAAGTTGTAGACAAATTTTCTGTAAAGTTAGGGCATTTGTTGGATGGCCAGTTGCTGAAACTTCGTTTTTTGATACAAAATTTAAAATTTGGAAGGTTTCATATAAGGAAATAAAATCAAATGAACCCTCAGGGACGATTACTAATTTTGATTTAGATTTTCTTGGAGTTAAAGCTGCTGATGGAATTATAAAAATTGAAAAACTCCAATTTCCAGGTAAAAAGGTAATAACATCAAGGGATTTATATAATTCCAATACATTATTTTCAAAAAAAGTTAAATCATTTTTTAACAAATAAACCTTGAAGATATATTATAATTTTTAAATTTTAGTGTAGAATGAACTCGTAAAACAAATCAATATTAAACATGAAGAAAATCTTAGTCTTCGGCGGCGGCCAAGTTGGTGCATCAGTAGCAAAAGTACTCTCAGATGATGGAAATGATATAATTCTTGTAGATTATGATAAGAATGTGCTTTCTGACTTAAAAGAGAAAATGGATATTAAAACTATACATGGCTTAGCTTCATATCCATCAGTACAAAAAATGGCAGATGCTGAAAATTCAGATATGGTTATTGCTGTCACAGGAAGTGATGAGGTTAATATGGCTGCTTGTCATGTTGCAAAAACTCTCTTTAATGTACCAAAAAGAATTGCACGGTTAAGAGCAAATGAATATTTAAGAAGCGAAGATGGTTTTGATAAAAAAAGTTTTTCAATTAATGATGTAATAAGTCCTAATATTTTAATCACAGAATATGTAAAAAATATTTTAGACCACCCAGGAGCTTTTCAAGCTTTTCAATTTGCATCAGGGCAGGTTCAAGTAATTGCCGCTACTGTTTTATCTAATGGTCCTTTGGCTGGGAAAAAACTTTCAGAGTTTAAAAACCATTTACCAAACGTTGAAGTAAAAGTCGTTGCTATATTCAGAGATAAAAAAATTATCATACCAGATGGGGAAACATTTATCCTACCAGATGATGATGTATTATTTTTAGCAACTGAAGAAAATATGAGATTTATGAGTGAATTAAGAAAGGCGGTTGTTACACCACATAACGTAATGATTGGAGGTGGTGGCAGAGTAGGATCTGCATTAGCAGAAAAATTAGAATCAATTTATAATATCAAAATAATTGAAAAAGATAAATATCATGCCAAGTTAATCTCTCAAAATTTAAATTCGGCAGTAGTATTAAATGATGATGTTGCAGATGAAACAATGCTTAAGAATGAAAACATAGATGAAGTTGATTATTTTTGTGCAGTAACAAATGACGACCAAATGAACATATTATCCGCTAAGCTTGCTAAAGATATGGGAGCGAAAAGAACAATCGCAATAGTAAATAAATCATCTTATAGAAATCTTGTGTCGAAAGAAATTGATGTTGTTGTCTCTCCAGAAGATATAACAATAGGATCTTTATTAGCAGCTGTTAGAGCGAGCGACATTGTTAGTGTGCATCAAATTGCTACAGGAGATGGTGAAGCTATGGAAATTATAGTTCACGGAGATTCTAAAACCTCTAAACTTGTAGGTAAAAAAATATCTCAATTAAAATTACCAGAAACTATTATAATTGGCGCTATAGTTAGAAATAATAAAGTTATATTGGCTAATAATGACGTAGAAATAAAAACAAATGATCATGTCATTCTTTTTGTATTAGATAAAAAAGAAATACCCAAGGTAGAAAAAATGTTTCAAGTAAGTGTAGGATTTTTTTAACAACAAATGAACTACCCTCTAATTAAAAGAATAATTGGAATTATGTTGATGATGTTTAGTGGAACGTTACTAATCCCTATTGTCGTTTCTATGATATTTAATGACAATAATTTAATGACCTTTGTTTATTCTTTTTTTATAATTTTGGTTGTTGCGTCTATACTTTATTTTCCTAACATAGGCATTAATGAAACAGCTGATATTAAAACTAAAGAAGGATTTCTAATTGTTGTTTCTTTTTGGGTTGTTTTAAGTTTTTTTGGATCAATACCGTTTATAATGGATACTCAGTTATCACTAAATTTTGTTGATGCATTATTTGAATCTATATCAGGTTGGACCACCACTGGCGCTACCATAATTACTAACATTGATGATTTATCTCCTTCGATACTTATATATAGACAGATGTTACAATGGCTGGGGGGAATGGGAATAGTTGTATTAGCACTTGCAGTACTTCCTATGTTAGGAATTGGTGGAATGCAATTATATAAAGCAGAATCAACTGGGCCTATTAAAGATAATAAAATTTCACCTCGTATTGCTGAAACAGCAAAAAACCTTTGGTCAATATATATAGGGCTAACTTTATTATGTGCTATAGCATATTATGTTGCTGGCATGAGTTTATTTGATGCCATTGCACATAGTTTTTCGACCATTGCTATTGGAGGATTCTCAACACATAATCTCAGCATTGCTTATTTTAACAATCCTTTAGTAGAGATTTTTTGCATGATTTTTATGTTTTTATCTGCATTAAATTTTGTCTTACACTTTATGTCATTTAGACATAAAGATTTAAGTATTTATGCAAAAGACTCTGAGTTTAAATCTTATGTATTTATTATTTTTTTATTTATATTCATAAGCTTTATATTTATAAATTCAGGAAACTCAAATGAAATTAATTTTAGACATTTAATGTTTCAAATTATCTCTTTTGCAACAACATCAGGGTTTACGTCTACATCATTTAATTCATGGCCTTCTTTTATTATTGTAATGTTAATAACAGTGAGTTTTATTGGAGCTTGCACAGGATCTACAGGAGGAGGAATAAAAGTAATGAGAGTGGCTATTTTATTTAAACTTTTAAAAAAAGAGCTGTTAAGAATACTTCACCCAACTGCAGAAGTAACTGTCAAAATTAATCAACAAACAATTAATGATGAATTATCAACCACTATTTATAATTTTTTTATTTTTTACATTGTGTCGTACATAATTTTATCTCTCACTCTTATGTTTTCGGGTTTGGATATAACAACATCTTTAACAGCGGTTGCCTCGTGCATAAATAATTTAGGTCCTGCATCTGGGATAGCTGCTGAAAACTATGCTCCACTAAATACTTTTGCAAAATATATACTATCCTTTGCTATGATCTTAGGAAGACTTGAAATTTATACATTATTAATTATTTTTACTCCTTATTTTTGGAAATTCTAATTTACTATGTTGAAAAAACATAAACCTTTTCTTTCAAAGCACAACCCACTTAATATAAAAGAATATGAATGTGAGCAATTTTCGTATAAGTTTTTTTTACCAAATTATTGGCTAACATGGTTAGGGATATTATTGTCTCTTATATTAAATTATTTACCACACATCATCAGAATTCAATTGGGAACACTGATAGGAATAGTAATATACATTACTAATAAAAAAAGAAGAAATATTGCTAAAACAAACATTTCTTTATGTTTTAAATCAATGTCTGACAAAGATGTTGACAATTTGGTACGAAAATATTTTAAAAATTTAGGAAGAACCTTTGTTGATATACCTATTTTATGGTGGAGAAGTGATAAGGTTTTAAAATCTGTATGCAAAGTCAAAAATGTTAATTATATTAAAAACGAATTATCTAAAGGAAAAGGAGTTATTCTCTTAACTCCCCATTCAACATCTATAGATTTCGGTGGCAGATCTATATCTGAGTTCCCAATTATTAGCATGTATAAACCATTTAGAAATGAATTAATTAATTGGTTTATTGGAAAATCTAGAAGCAAATCAACTGATAATGTTGTTGTTTATCCTAGAACTGATTTTCCATTTAAAAGTATCATTAAAGCCCTGAAAAAACCTAACATATTTTACTATATTGGCGATGAAGACTTAGGGTTAGATAATTCTGTGTTTGCTAAATTTTTTGATGAAGAAAAATCAACTTTAATTGCTATTAGAAAAATAGTTGAGCTTACAAATTGTTCTGTTTTGCCATGTATAAATTATTTTTGTAATGAGACTAAAGAATATATTACTGAAATAAGTCATCCTCTAACAAATTTTCCTACTAATGATGCTAATAGCGATGCAATTATTATAAATAAGTGTTTTGAACAAATGATAAATAAAAACTTAGCTGAGTATATGTGGAGTCTAAGAATATTTCAAACTAGAAAAAAAGGCACATCATATCCGTACAATAATAGATTATGAAAATATATCCAGAAATTAAACCCTATGAAAGCTTCATGATGAAGGTTGATAATATACACAATGTATATGTAGAAGTATCTGGTAATCCAAAAGGTATACCAGTTTTATTTTTACATGGAGGCCCAGGAGCTGGGACTAGTCCTTTATATAGGAGATATTTTAACCCATCAATTTACAAAATTATTATTTTTGATCAACGTGGATCTGGTAAATCTACACCATATGGATGTATAGAAAACAATACTTCAAAAGATTTAGTGCAGGATATAAAAAAAATCTTAGATCAATTACGCATTCCTAAAATCATAATTTATGGTGGTTCTTGGGGATCAACTTTGGCATTATTATTTTCAGAATCCTATCCTAATTTAGTTCATTCTTTAGTTTTAAGAGGTATATTTTTGTGTCGTAAAGATGATATTCAGTGGTTTTATCAAAAAGGAGCCGACTCTATTTTTCCTGAATATTGGAAAGATTTTATTGAAGGAGTTTCAGATAGCGAACAAAATAATATATTAGAAACATTTCATAAAAAGATTCACTCTGGTGATGACAAGGTCTCTCTTGAATTTTGCCATAAATGGGCTTTGTGGGAAGGTAGGTGTTCATCTTTATTGCCAACACAGAATGTTGTAAAACAATTTGCTGATTGTGCTATTTCTTTATCTAAGATTGAAACCCATTATTTTTTTAACGATTGCTTTATACAAGATAATCAAATATTAAAAAATATAGATAAAATACAAAATATCAAATCTTATATAGTGCATGGGAGATATGATATTGTTTGTCCCTCTAAACAGGCTTTTGATTTATATGAGGAGCACAAAAAATCTGAAATCTATATTATAAATGATGCTGGACACTCATTATTAGAACCTGGAATTACAAATAAAATTCTTGAAATATTTAATTCACCTAATGAACTTTTATCATAAAATATTTATAATTATTGCATCTTTAATATCAGCATCAATAGTTAATTTCTTATTATTCTTCCCTTTATTATCTTTTGAGGTAAGTCTGCCAGATTATAATAGGGAACAAAATATAAATGAACAAATAACGAGATATATTTTTGACGCAGAGGTTATTAAACTTAAATCAAACATAGAAACAGAATTTAATTTAGTAACAAATATAAATAATTCATCACAAGACTCGATATTATTTCTTCATGGCCGTGGCTTACACCCAACAGAACCTCTTGTGATAGAGCCACTCAGGCAGGAATTATTTTTAGCTTTTAATACTTTTTCATTACAATTACCAGTTTTAAAAAAAGGTAAGACTTTTTATGATTATAAAAATATTTTTAACTACTCAAATGAAAGAATAAATTCTGCGGTTAAATACATTTTAAGAAGTAATGGAAGAATTATTATTATTGCACATAGTTGTGGCACACACATGTTATCTTCATTTATTAGAAAATATAACCCTGACTCTCTTAAGGCAATAATATTAATCAGCGCAGGCGCAGTAGATAAGAATCAAGTTGCAGATAAATATTTAGACTATAGTCTATTAAATATACCTATATTAAATATATATTCCGAATATGATCATAAGTCAGTGATGGAACATGCTAATTATTTTACAAAAAACCTTGGTGTTAAATTTAAAAATATAATGATACCTGCAGTTGATCATTATTATAGAGACAACCCTGATTTACTTGTTCGAGAAGTAAATAAATGGCTTAAATCCTTATAATATGTTATAGATATCATATGAAAAATCGTATAGCTAAAGTCGAAAGAAATACTAAAGAAACGCAAATAACTGCAGAGATAAATTTAGACGGCAATGGCAAATCATCACTAAAAGCAGACTTACCTTTTCTAGAACATATGTTGGAACAAGTTGCAAAACATGGAATGTTTGATCTTGATATTAACGCCAATGGAGATTTACACATTGATGCCCATCATACTGTTGAAGATGTAGGTATTGTTTTAGGACAAGTAATAGAGAAAGCTTTAGGAGATAAGCTGGGTATCAATAGATTTGGTTCATCGTATGTTCCTCTAGATGAGTCATTGTCTAGAGTAGTTTTAGATTTTTCTGGCAGACCTGGCTTAGAATATAATGTTACATATCCAAGATCAAAAGTTGGTAGTTTTGATGTTGATTTAATACAAGAATTTTTTCAAGGATTTGTAAATCATGCTAAAGCAACCATTCATATAGATAATATAAGAGGAGGTAATTCGCATCATATCGCCGAAACAATATTTAAGGCATTTGGGAAGGCGTTGAAAGCCTCGGTTAGCATAGACCCTAGAAATACAAATAGGATTCCATCAACTAAAGAAAAAATCTAATGACAGAAATTGCGGTTATTAACTATGGCATGGGGAATGTACATAGTGTGTCAAAAGCTTTGGCAAAAGTAAGTGAAAAGAATACCAAAATAATAATTACAAATTCCATTGATGAAATTAGAAATTGTTCTCATATAGTTTTTCCAGGGCAAGGTGCAGCCTCAGAATGTATGAAAAATATTAATAAATATTTAGATATAGAAGAATTTAAAAAAGTTATCTATGAAAAACCTTTTTTAGGCATATGCATGGGTTTACAGGTGTTAATGAATTCTAGTGATGAAAACAATGTAACTAGTTGTCTTGATATATTTAATGGAGAGGTAAAAAGTATAAAAGATAACTTAAAAAATAAACTAAAAATTCCACATATGGGATGGAGTCAAGTAGAGCAGTGTCATAATCATCCAATTTGGAAAAAAATAAAAAATAAGTCTTATTTTTATTTTGTGCATAGTTTTTTTGTTGAACCTGTAAACAAGGAAGAAATTTTATCAAAAACATTTTATGGATTTGATTTTACATCAGGATTATCAAAAGAAAATATTATAGCTGTTCAGTTTCACCCTGAAAAGAGTTCAAAAGACGGGCTGCAATTTTTGCAAAATTTTATTAATTGGGAAATATAATATGAAGATATTTCCAGCAATTGATCTTAAAGATGGTAAATGTGTAAGATTAGCTAAAGGAGAATACGATAAAGTCACAACTTATTCGGATGACCCTATTATGATAGCTGAAGAATGGGTTAGTCAGGGTTCATTGTATTTACATATCATAGATTTAGATGGAGCTAGAGATGGAACTATGATTAATTTTAATAAAATATCAGAAATTAGAAATAAATTCCCTGATATTTATATACAGGTTGGAGGTGGAATTAGGTCAATAGAGTCAATTAATAAATATCTGAATATAGGTATTAATAAAGTTATAATTGGTACCAAAATTCTTTCAAATCCAGATTTTTTATTTGATTTAAACAACGAAATAAAGAGCAAAATTATCGTTGATCTAGCAATTAAAAATAATAAATTAACTACTGACGGATGGCATAATGCAGCTTCACATAAAATAAAAGATTTTGTACGAATTTTAGAAAAACATAAAATAACCGAGATAGTTTTAACAGACGTTAATAAAGATGGCATGCTGGATGGAATTAATATTGATATGATTGAAGATATTATTTCATTTACAAAAATACCATTAATTGCATCAGGTGGTGTTTCATGTACACAAGATATTGTAAAGTTGATAACAATAAAAGATAAGGGGCTTTCTGGCGTAATTATTGGGAAAGCACTTTATGAAAATAAAATTAAAATTAGCGATATTTTATCACTGGAAGGTTTATAGGAATGTCTTTAACAAAACGTATAATACCTTGTTTAGATATAGATGATGGAAGAGTTGTTAAAGGAACAAATTTTGTCAATATTGTTGATGCGGGAGACCCTGTAGAGGTTGCTCAGAGATATGATGTTGAAGGAGCAGATGAAATAGCATTTCTGGATATAACTGCTACGCATCAGAATAGAAAAACAATAATTAATACGGTAGAAAAAGTTGCAGGAGAAGTTTTTATTCCTCTTACAGTGGGAGGAGGTGTATCTAATTATACGGATGTTCTTAACCTATTGAATGCTGGGGCTGATAAAGTAGCTATAAATAGTGCTGCGGTAGATAATCCAGATTTAATTAATAATGTCACAGATAAAATTGGAAGACAGTGCATTGTTGCAGCAATGGATGTTAAAAAAGAAAAAGAAAATAGATGGGTTGTTTATACACATGGCGGGCGAAAGAAAACATCTTTAGATGCATTAACATGGGCCATGGAATTAGATAAAAGAGGAGCGGGTGAAATTTTGCTTACCAGTATGGATAGAGATGGTACGAAAAAAGGGTTTGACACAAATCTATTAAAAACGATATCAAACCATGTAGATATCCCAGTTATTGCATCTGGTGGAGCTGGAGAATTAAAACATTTAAAAGACGCCATAGTTCTTGGTAACGCCGACGCAGTTTTAGCTGCTAGCATTTTCCATTATTCTATTTTTTCTATAAAAGAGGTCAAAGATTATTTTAAAGATAATGGAGTTATGGTGCGTAGTTAATCATTTGTGATAATCTATGGTTATGAGTAATAAAAATCTTGAAGATATATTGATAGAATTGGATAAAATTTTAAGGGAAAGAAGAGATAAAATGCCCAATAATTCGTATGTAACTTCTTTATACAAAAAGGGAAACAATCATATCAATGAGAAAATTATTGAAGAGGCTAATGAGTATATAGAAGCTGTAGATAAAAAAAACAAAAAGGGCATTATACATGAGGCAGCCGATTTATGGTTTCATAATTTAGTATCATTATCTTTGAATGATATAAGCTCGAATGATATTCTAGAAGAACTTAGAAATCGTTTTGGTCTATCAGGACTTGAGGAAAAGAAATTAAGAAAAAAATGAGGTAGATGTATGTTAAGTGGAATATCACCATGGTCAATACTTTTAATTTTAATAATTGTAGTTGTATTATTTGGAACAAAAAAACTTAGAAATGTTGGAGCAGACCTAGGTTCTGCTATAAAAAGTTTTAAAAAATCATCTCGTGAAGATAAGTCAGAAGACAAAGTTGTATCTGATAAAACATCTTCAAAAGATGACAAATAAAACTGTATGTTTGATATAGGATTTTGGGAATTATTTTTAATATTTATGCTTCTGCTTTTTGTAGTAGGGCCAGACAAGCTTCCTGTGGTAGCAGGTTTTTTAGGAAGATGGTTTGGTAAAATACAAAGATATTTTTTTGAATTAAAAGATTCTATTCAGAAAGAAACCGTAGAACCTTCTAATGAAATTAACAAACTTGTAGATGATCAAAAATCCCATATGGATAGATTACAAGAAGAAATTACAAAAGCTAAAGAGGACGATCAGCCAAAATGACATCTAAAGATGATTCAGAGAATTCATTTAAATCTATAGTTCCTCATTTCAAAGAGTTAAAGACTAGATTATCAAAATCTCTTTTATTTGTTTTCGTTATTTTTATTTTCCTTTTTCCTTTTTCTGATACTATCTATACTCAGTTAGCAGCTCCTTTAATATCAAAATTGCCAGAAGGAAGTAATATGATTGCAATTGATGTTGCATCACCATTTTTTATTCCTTTTAAATTAGTAATGATACTTTCTATATTTATTTCTATACCTTACCTTCTTTATCATCTATGGATGTTTACTGCACCAGGATTATATGAAAAAGAGAAAAAATTAGTATTACCAATTTTGGTTTCAAGTAGTATTTTATTTTACTTAGGTGCCGCTTTTGCATATTTTGTCGTGTTTCCTTTAATATTTTCATTTTTTATAAGTATTGCTCCAGAAGGTATATCTGTAATGACAGATATTAGTAGATACCTTGATTTTGTAATAACATTATTTTTTGCATTTGGTTTTGCTTTTGAGGTACCAGTGGTAACTATTATATTAGTTATGACAAATATAAGCACCACTAAAAGTCTTTCAGAAAAAAGACCTTATGTTATAGTTGGGGCTTTCATTGTTGGAATGCTTTTAACGCCTCCAGATGTAATTTCACAAACCCTGTTGGCAATACCAATATGGATTTTATATGAAATTGGAATATTTTTCTCAAAAATAATTTCTCGCAATAAAATGGAGAATAACGAATCAATTGTGGATGATATCAATTCAGATAATGGAGGAAAGGGAAATAAATCATGAGTAGGAATATATGGTTTGTGAGACATGCTCAATCAGAATATAATCAAAAAAAATTATTTACAGGATGGCATGACCCACAATTAACTGAGCATGGAATTAATAAAGCGATAGAACTTAAACAAGATTTAAACGGCATAAATTTTGATGCTGTATATTCTTCCCCTCTAAAACGAGCTTTACAAACGGCCAATATTTTAATAACAAATCAAGAAATAATTATAGACGAAAGACTTAAAGAAAGAAGTTATGGTGATTGGTCATCTAAACATAAAGATGAGATAAAAGAAGAAATAGGTGAAAGCAATTATCATGCAGCAAGAAGAGGTTGGGAAACTAGCCCCCCTAATGGAGAAAGCTTAAGAGATGTAAGTATTAGAGTCCAATCTTTCTTAGATGAATTACCAAAATCTGGAAATATACTAGTTATATCTCATGGAAATACAATACGCGCTATATCTGTACTTATTGGAATTAATAATAAAACTAATGTTGATTCTTTTGAAATAAAAGTAGGTACAATTTTAAAAACTTAATTAAGTTTTGTTTAATAGAACATAAATCGGCGTACCTTGCGGCAATATTCCTCATAAGCCGCGCCGTGTAATTCTTGTAAATGTGGCTCCTCTTCATATCTAACAAGTACTTCTATTGCAATATAAATTAATATAACGAACAATAATGTAAAATAATGAGGTAACAGAACAATTATTCCATCAAAAAATATTAAACCACCCAAATAAATTGGGTTTCTACAATATTTAAATAAACCATGAGTGACTAATTCAGTACCATCACTTTTAGAACCAATATATCTCCATGATGTACCCATTTGATATTGTGCTGTTACAGCAAAAGATATTCCTAACAATACAAAACTCCAGCCAATAATTATTCCAGTTAAACCAAAATTAAATAAAGGGTGAAATTCCCCTATAAATTCAAGAATTGCAAGAGAGACTATCCCCCACCATCCAATTGTTACTAGAATAGAATAAACAGAAAACGAACGAGAGGAAAAGGAGTCTAATGTTAATTTAACACCTGATGTACCTGTCAATTTATAATGAAAGATAGTTCTTCCAATTAAAACAAATAAAATAAACAGAATAATTGCAGTTAATGTCATTACATATAAATATTAACAAATTAAAACATCAATAAGTATAAGTCTTTGGATAAAGGCATAATGTAATCACTATGCCTTTATTGTGTTGTACAGGAGAAAGGGGAGTACAACGAATTAACTATTTTCTGGATAAACCGAAGGAGCGCTTTCCAATGATTTACTAAATTCAGGATATGCTTCTAGCCCGCACTCAGATATATCAACACCTTCTTCTTCCTCTTCTTCTGATACTCTTAAACCAAATATTGTTTTGATTATGATCCATAAAATCATGCTAACAATAAATGTCCATAAGAAGATTATGATTGTTCCATAAACTTGAGCACCCAATGAACCACTAGTTAGTGCTACTGCTAATAGACCCCAAATACCACATGTTCCATGGGCTGAAATTGCCCCAACAGGATCATCTATTCGCATTTTGTCTAGAGTGATAATAGAGAAAACAACAATTATTCCCCCTATAAACCCTATAATTAATGCTAAACCAGGTGTTGGTGCCAGTGGTTCTGCTGTAATTGAAACTAAACCTCCGATAGCACCATTAAGAGCCATAGTTAAATCTGACTTACCAAACATAACTTTAGATATTATAAGAGCCCCCATAACACCACCTGCTGCTGCTAAGTTAGTATTAACAAATATCATTGAAACAGCATTTGCTTCAGAGACATTTGAGATAATTAATTCAGATCCTCCATTAAATCCAAACCACCCTAACCAAAGGATAAATGTACCTAATGTAGCTAATGGTAAATTAGCACCTGGCATGGCTTGTACTTTTCCATCTTTATATTTACCACTCCTTGATCCAAGCACTATTACGCCTGCTAATGCAGCTGCAGCACCACATAAGTGCACTACTCCTGATCCTGCAAAATCTGAAAAACCAGCTTCGTCTAGGAAGCCGCCTCCCCATTTCCAATAACCTTGAACTGGGTATATTACGCTTGTCATAAATACACAGAATAATAAAAAAGGCCAAAGTTTCATTCTTTCAGCTACTGCACCAGATATAATTGAGCAGGCTGTTGCAACAAATACTACTTGGAAAAAATGATCAGAAATACTTGAATAGTATATATCACCACCACTCTTTACCACATCCTCTACAGAATTATCACCACCTAAAAAGAATGATAAATCTGGAATAATACCTGTTCCTCCAGATGGATACATTAAGTTATAGCCAACAATCATATACATAATGCATGCTATAGAATATAAGGCTATATTTTTAGTTAGTATTTCGGCAGTATTCTTTGCTCTAACAAGACCAGATTCAAGCATTGTAAAGCCAGCTGCCATCCACATCACGAACGCACCCATTACTAAAAAGTATAAAGTATCAAGCGCATACGCTAGTTCAATGATTTGTGTTTCCATTATTTAATCTCCATTAATAGTTACTGATAATATAAATGCACAAATCATGCCAAACATAGTAGGAAGGTTGTTTATTTTGTAAATAAAGTTGTATTTAAAATACATCTAATATATATATAAGTTATATAATAAATATAACAATTAGGGGAATTAATATGACATCTATATATGAAAGAATAGGCGGTGAACCCGCAATGAATGCTGCGGTTGATTTATTTTATCGCAAAGTTCTATCAGATGATCGAGTAAATGGCTTTTTTGATGGAGTAGATATGGAAAATCAGGCTGCTAAACAAAAAGCTTTTTTAACTATGGCTACTGGTGGACCAAATAACTACACTGGGAAAGAACTGCGCGAAGGACACAAAAATCTAAAAGACAAAAAAGGCAATGGGATAAATGACGAGCATGTAAATATAATTATTCAACATGCCGGAGCAGCTCTACAAGAATTAGGTGTAGGTGAAGGAGAAATAGGAGAAATTGCCGCACTATTAGAAACCACACGAAGTGATATAACAAATAGTTAAATAGATACTCTAAAAATAAAAATATGAGCCAGTTATCGTTTAGGGGTAACAAATATATTGTTAAAAAAGGTGATACCGTGCTTGATACGTTGCTTGCTCATGGGCACAACATCCCCTGTAGTTGCAAAGCTGGTATGTGCCACGCGTGCAAAATGAAAATAGTACAAGGAAATGTGCCTCAAATTGCACAGAGTGGGTTGAAAGATACACAAATAGAAGAAGGCTACTTTTTATCTTGCCAATGCAAACCCCAAGAAGATTTGTGTATATGCTTACCTACTGAAATAGACAAAAAATATTCAGCACAAGTAATTTCTTTAAATAAATTATCTGATGATATTATTCAATTAATAGTAAAACTTAAGCAACCAATGCATTTCCATGCTGGACAATTTATAAATTTATGGAAAGACAATCATTTGCATCGTAGTTATTCAATTGCTAATTTGCCAGGTCAAGAAAATCTAATAGAAATGCATATTCGCCATATGCCAAAAGGAGAATTAAGTAGTTGGGTATTTTTTAAATTAAAAGAAGGCGATATTGTTGATATCCAAGGACCGCTCGGGGATTGTTTTTACCATCTAAACAAGGAAAGTAAAATAAAACCAATGCTGCTTGCAGGAACTGGCACGGGACTAGCCCCACTTTACGGTATCTTAAGCGATGCTTTAAAACAAAAGCATCAAGGAAAAATATATCTCTATCATGGAGCGCTTTCAGACAAACAACTTTATTTTGTTAAAAAAATAAGGAAGCTAATACAAAACTATGATAGCGTTTATTATATTCCAGTAGCACTAAAAGCATCAGGTTTTGTGAAAGATGTTGTAGAGGGAGATTTAGATAAAGAGGTTTTAAAGACAACAGATAGCTTCGATGGCTGGAATGTATATTTGTGTGGTGATGCTCAGATGGTTAGAAAGATTCAAAAACAAATTTTTTTAAAAGGGGCGTCATTGAAATCTATACATGCTGATGCGTTTATACCTCATGCGTAATTTTAAGTAATTAATTTAAACCAAGAGAAGAAGTATATGAGATTAACAAAACACACAGATTTTTCTTTACGTGTATTAATATATTTAAGTTTGCAGCCAACTGGTAAACTTGTGAACAATACTGAAATTGCTCAGCATTTTGAGATTCCAAAAAATCACTTAATTAAAGTGGTGCATAAATTAAGTAAGCTTGGTTATATTCATACTAAAAGAGGTAGAAGCGGAGGAATAACTCTCGCAAAATCACCAGAAAAAATTAAGATTGCTAAAATAGTGACAGACATAGAGCCAACTCTCCAATTAGTAAGTTGCCATAAACCTAAATGCCCTCTTTTACCAGGATGTGGATTAATCCCTATTCTTGAAAAAGCCCGCTCTTCTTTTTTTGAAGTATTGTCATCTCATACATTGGCGGATTTAATAAAAAAACCTAAAACATTAAAACAGTTAATAAAATTAGTTCCGACAGCTGTTAATGAATAAAATACCCAGAATATTGTTATAATTAAATAAAACAATTAGAGAGGAAAGATGACTGAAATAAACTATGAAGAATTAATTGGTCAATGGCACAGAGACCGAAACCTTATTGATGGTAGTACCGATAAAGATCAATACATGAAACTAATTCAAGAGGCAGGTGAATTATCTGATAGTTTATGCAAAGGCAAGGATGTTCGCGATGATATTGGAGATATGATGGTGGTTTTAATTAATATAATGGTAAGAAATAATTTAACAATAAATGAATGTCTGTCAGTTTCTTATGCTGATATTAAAGATCGTAAGGGTAAAATGGTTGATGGTGTTTTTGTAAAAGAAGGTGATGAATAAAACCTATTATATTTACCACCTTCTTTTAAACCTCTAGAATTTATATTTCATAGATATATTAATCCCAAAATTAGCGCCCGGCATAGGAACATTATCTTTAACTAGAGACGTATGATTTCTAATAGTTTTGTTTAAAACATTATTGCCATACATATCTATAATCA
>CAJWJQ010000008.1:0-34070 GCA_913041905.1 uncultured Gammaproteobacteria bacterium | reverse complement strand
TCTATGCTATATGAAGCATTTTTAGAAGGCATAATAATATTCTACGTTCTTAAAACTTTATCTAATTTAAATTTAAACAATGGAGTTTTAAGTTCCATTTTTCTAGTTTTGTATGCTATTTTTAGATTTATTGTCGAATTTATTAGAGTACCTGACTCTCACATAGGTTATATATGGGCAAATTGGCTTACCATGGGACAGGTTTTAAGCATTCCTATGCTATTGATTGGCGCAATACTATTTTATTTTTCGTATAGAGGAAAATTTACATCATGAAGCAATACTTGGATTTATTAGACAATGTTTTAGTAAATGGTGAAAAGAAAGAAGATAGAACAGGAACTGGAACACTGTCCATATTTGGATATCAAATGAGATTTAATTTATCAGATGGTTTTCCACTCCTAACAACAAAAAAAATACATTTCAAATCAGTTGTTTATGAATTGCTTTGGTTTTTACAAGGAAGTACAAATATATCTTTTTTAAAAGATAATAATATTGGCATATGGAATGAATGGGCTGATGAAAACGGTGAACTTGGACCTATATACGGTAATCAGTGGAGATCTTGGAATACAGCAGACGGTAATAAAATAGATCAAATTACCAATACTATTAATGAAATAAAAGTAAATCCAGATTCAAGAAGGCATATTGTCTCTGCATGGAACGTAGGAGATTTAGATAGAATGAAATTACCTCCATGCCATATACTTTTTCAATTTTATATAAGTAATAATAAATTATCATGTCAACTCTATCAAAGAAGTGCAGACATTTTTTTAGGAGTCCCTTTTAACATTGCCTCATATGCATTACTAACAATGATGGTGGCAGACCAGTCTGGACTTGATTATGGTGATTTTATACACACATTTGGCGATGTTCATTTGTATTTAAATCATGTACAACAAGCTAAAGAACAATTAACTAGAACTCCAAAAGAATTACCAACATTAGTTATAGATAAAGATATTGAGTCAATTTTTAATTATATTTATGAAAATTTTAAACTAAAAAATTATAATTCATACGAACATATAAAAGCTAAGGTATCGGTTTAAGGATGGACAAGCCTCTAATATCTATTATTGTAGCAATGGATAAGAATAACTTAATTGGTAGGGCGAATAAGATGCCATGGTTTATACCCGGTGAATTAAAAAGGTTTAGAGATATAACTATGAATAAACCTATAGTAATGGGTAGGAAGACGCATGAGTCTATTGGGAAAATATTAGATGGTAGAGAGAATATAGTATTATCTCAGAACAAATCTTATTTCAAGACTGGCATAAAAGTTTTTCATAACTTTAATGATATTATTATTAATTACAAACATTGCAAAGAAGTTATGATTATAGGAGGATCAGAAATTTATAAAATTGCTTTGCCTTTTACTAACAAATTATATATAACCCACATAAACGAAGTTTTTGAAGGAGACGCATGGTTTCCTAAATTAAACTTTAATGATTGGAAAATTATAAAATCTGAAGATATTATTAATACCGAAACAAAAATACAATATTCTACAAAAATATATTTACGATTTAGTGAATAACCCTTGGTATTGACAAAACAAATTCTGGTATTTCTGCATCAAAATATTTGTCTAAATCATTTATCATTTGATAACTACCTTTCATTGTCCCTAAAGATGTTTCAAGCACAGTCCCACTTGTATATTGATACTCATCACCTGGGTTAATATATGGTTGATCACCTACCACACCATCACCTTTAACATTTTGAACTTTCCCATTTGCGTCTTCAATAACCCAGTGACGCGACAAAAGTTTTGCACCTACATCGCCTCTATTAATAATTGACACAGTATACAAAAAATAATATTTGTTATTTTCTGGGTCAGATTCTTGCTGTAGATATGTTGTATTAACCGAGACTTTTATATTATCTGTTTTTTTAGTCATTCATGGTTACCTAATAGATGTACTTGATAGAAAATCTTATGATATTATAACATAATTAGATTAGAACACCCCAAGATAAATTTAATTTAAAATCTATGAACATTGAAGATAATAAAATTTTTAAAAAATTAATTAGTAAATATAGATCTGAAAAAGAAAAAATTTCTTCTTCTCTTTTAACTTTAAAAAAAGCTTTGGAAGTTGAATCAAAAGAGACAAAACAAATGTTAGATATTTATTATAAATATGTTTCTGGAGAAAGAATTGATAAAGATGAATTGTCAAAGGCAAATAATCAATTAAAAGATGTATTAAAAGGCGTTGGGGCTTTTGGGGTATTCGCTTTACCTGGAGGTATTCTCGCTATTGCTTTTCTCGTAAAGCTTGGAAAAATATTTAATATTGACATACTTCCAAAAAAGACTTTTGATGATTAATTATTTAAAACCACCATCTTCATCAAAATAATCATCTTTGCTTTTAATATGTGAGCCATGGATTTCTTGAACCCTGACACCAAAAAATAAAGAAGGGAATAAAGCATAAAAAAATAAATCAACAAAGTACCACCACATGTTAACTTCAAATATATTAAGTAGACCTGCTGTTATTAAATTAATCCAAAACCAAAAAAAGAATAGAAATTTATCTGGTTTAATTACCCATGGCATATGCTCTAACATTAAAGTTGTAAAATACTTTCCATGTAACCCATGAAATATAGTTATAAATAAGATAAAAACAACGCTCCCAACCAATAAAGAGTATGCAAGATTTGAAAAAATTCCAATCTGTATAAGGGTTTCTGGTATAAAATTTAAATACCCTATTGTCGAGAACCAAACTATAAGAGTAGTTGCTATTCCTTGCATAGTTGCTCTTTTTTCTATTGGGTCAAAACCACCCGATTTTTTCTTAACTATCAATATAGATGCAATAATAGCAGCAGCTAATATAAGTATTTTTGGTAATCCTAAATAAGTTGATAGAGGGCTTTCTATCGAGATCCAGATTAAAATTGTAGCAAATGCTGCATTTACAAATGCATTTACACCCTCAACAGTAATCGATTTCCATGTATCTCCCATAATTATGCTCCTTATACATATTTTTGTATTATAATTCAAATTTATAATCATGGATATTCAAAAATTCGATAATATAGGGCAAATATACATAATTAGTGCTCCATCAGGAGCTGGGAAAACTAGTTTAGTAAAGGCTGTTTGTGAAAATAACACCTCCATAAGGCCATCAGTATCATATACTACAAGAAAAAAAAGAGACTCAGAAATTGAAGGCAATGATTATTTTTTTATTTCAGAAAAAGAATTCCATCAAAAAATTGATAAAGGAGAATTTCTTGAATATCAAAATGTGTATGGAAACCTATATGGAACATCAATAGATTATACGTTGGAAATTGTAAACAAAGGATATGACGCTATCCTAGAAATAGATTACAAAGGAATGTTGATGGTAAAAAAAATATTGCCACAATCTGTTTCCATATATATATTGCCGCCAAATATTGAAACACTTAAGAAAAGGCTGGATTTAAGGGGTCAAGACAAATCTAAGACCGTAGACTTAAGAATGGAATCTTCCGAAAGAGAGCTTTCTTATGCTAAATTTGCTGACTATATCATTATCAATGATGTATTTAGTGATGCTTTAAGAAATATTACTGCAATAATATTATTCGGAAAATTGAAATCACCTCAAATTACCAACTGGCTAAAATCTATCTCTGCGCAAAATAACTAGATTGTTTAAATAGATTAATCTGCTACAATATCACCATTAATATATAGGTGATGTTATGGCAAGAGTTACTATTGAAGACTGTTTGAAAGAGATTGATAATACTTTTGATATTTGTTCGTTGGCAGGCAAAAGGGCAAAAGATATAGCCTCTGGCGCAGAACCGATGGTGGATTGCAAAGATAAACCTACTGTAATAGCGCTTAGAGAAATAGCTGAAAAAAAAATTAATATGAGTTACTTCGATATAAGTAATATAGAAGTAAGAGAAGGTCAATTACACAGCGGTATAAGTGAAGAAGAGGTTATTGAGGAGTTAGGTCAACAGCTGGATAATAGTAGTAATACTTCTGTCACAGCAGAGCCTGTTGGCGCTGATGATAAGTCACCAGATATTGAAGAAGCAACTGACGAAATAACAAACACTTCTGTCACAGCAGAGCCTGTTGGCGCTGATGATAAGTCACCAGATATTGAAGAAGCAACTGACGAAATAACAAACACTTCTGTCACAGCAGAGCCTGTTGGCGCTGATGATAAGTCACCAGATATTGAAGAAGCAACTGACGAAATAACAAACACATCTATAAATAATACAAAACCAGAATAGTCACACCATTAATTCATATAATGGATATCCAAAAAAGAAAAGACAATACTGAAAAATTTAATACTTCTAATAAAACATATATAGAGTTTAAAAAAAAACTTCAAAAATACCTTAATACATATCAAATAAAAAAAATTGAGAAAGCATTCTTGTTAGCATCACAAGCACATCAAGGGCAATTAAGAAAAACAGGAGAAGATTATATAGTACACCCCTTGTCAGCGGCATCATTATTAGCAGATTTTCAGTTAGATCATGAGGCTATAATGGCTGCAATTCTTCATGATGTAATTGAAGACACATCTTTAGAAAAAGGTTATTTGCAAAAAACTTTCGGAGTGAAAGTATCGGAACTTGTTGATGGTGTTAGTAAGCTTGATAAAATTAATTTTTCTACTAACGAGGAAGCTGATGCAGCAAACCTTAGAAAAATGATTTTAGCTATGAGTCAAGATATACGTGTAATATTAATAAAGTTAGCAGATAGAAAGCATAACTTAGAGACAATAGGAGCATTAACATCTCTTCAAAAAAGGAAGATAGGCAAGGAAACTCTTGAAATTTTTGCTCCAATAGCGCTTAGACTTGGCATACATTCATTAAACATTGAATTAGAAGATTTGGCTTTCGAGGCGATATATCCGCTTAGATATAAAATAATTAAAAATGAAATAAAAAAATCCAGCGGTAATAGAACAGAGCTTATGGGAAAAATTGGAAAGGTTTTATCACAAAAACTTAAAAATGAGAATTTATCAAGTGATGTTATAGCAAGAGAGAAGCATGTGCATGGTATATATAAAAAAATGAAACAAAGAGAAATTAAATTTTCTGAAATTAACGATATTTTTGGTGTTAGAGTGATATGTTCTAGTACAGATGATTGCTATAGATCATTAGGTGTTATTCATAATCTCTATACCCCAGTTCCAGGTAGATTTAAAGATTACATAGCAATACCAAAATCAAATGGATATCAATCCTTGCATACTTCTATCCTTGGTCCGCATGGCCTTCCAATTGAAATTCAAATTAGAACCCAAGAGATGGATATATTAGCCCAATCAGGTATCGCATCTCATTGGTTTTATAAAACAAAATCCCTTCCATCGCTTAAACACTACACACAGGAACAGCAATGGATTACTAATTTACTAAGCATTCAGAGAGATTCTGGAAATCCACAAGAATATTTACAAAGCATAAAAGCTGACTTACACCCAGGCAAAGTATATATTTTTACTCCAAAAGGAAAAATCTTAGAACTTCCAAAAAGATCTACGATAATTGATTATGCATATGCAATACATACAGATTTAGGAAATAATTATTCTTCTGCTAAAGTCGATGATAAACCTGTGTCGCCGAATACAGTTTTAAAAAATGGTCAACGGGTAGAAATAATAACAAGATCAAATTTGAGACCAGATCCAGGATGGCTTAATTTTGTTGTTACCGAAAAAGCAAGACACTCCATAAGAGTTTCGCTTAAATTAATTAAAAAAAATGATGCTATAAAATTAGGTGAAAAATTACTTAATTATTCTTTATCTGACTTTGGTATAAAACTAAACGAAATACCTAAAAAAACATTAAAAATTGTTTTGCAGGAGTATTCATGTGTAACTGTAGAAGATTTATATTGTGAAATTGGTCTAGGTAATAGAATTGCAAAATTAGTTGCAATGAGAATAGCGCCTACAAGCATATCTAATATAAACTCAAATGTATCTGGTGGCATACAAATTAGAGGTACAGAAGGTTTAGTTTTGTCATACGCAAAATGTTGTTACCCTATACCTGGTGACACTATAATAGGCTATATTAGCCAAGAAAAAGGAATCGTAGTTCATAGGCAAACATGTAGAAGCATCAAACAAGTTAAAAAATCTATGGAAGAAACACTAGATTTAACATGGGGTACAGATATAGAGGATACTTTTGATGCTTGCATTAAAGTGGAAGTTGAAAATATCAGAGGTGTTTTAGCGTCTATATCGTCTCAGATAGCCCAAAATGAATCCAATATTGTAAGTGTCACATATGATGATACAAAAGAGACAGGTCATAATATAATGGTGTTTGTAGTAACTATATCAGATTGTAAATTACTGGATAAATTAATAAATAAATTGAAAAAAAATAAGAATGTACTAAATGTTGAAAGGAAAAAAAGCTAATGAACGATAAAGTAAATTTTGGTTTATCAAAAATTAAAAAATCTGATAAAACACGATTGGTATCAAAAATTTTCTCATCTGTATCAAATAAATATGACTTAATGAATGATTTAATGTCTTTTGGTCTACATAGATTATGGAAAAATCATATGTGTAAATTAGCAAAACTTAAAAAAACTGATAGTGTGCTTGATGTTGCATCAGGTACTGGCGATTTAGTCGTCAAAATTTTATCAAGACAACCCACAATAGAGGTTACTTGTTTAGACGAAAATTCTAATATGTTAGGTATATGTAAAGATAGATTGGTAGACTCTGGGTATATTAAAAATACTAAATTTATAATAACTTCGATTGAGGATTTTTTAGATTATAAAGAAAAATTTACACTTGCCACAATAGCTTTTGGATTTAGGAATTTTACAGACCATAAAAAAGCTCTTGATAATTTATATAATGCACTTAAACCAGGCGGCAGATTACTCATCATGGATTTTAAAACCCCATCTAACAAAAGTATAAGAAACTTATATGATATATATACTGATAATATAATCCCAAATATTGGAAAGTTTGTAGTAAATGACTATGATAGTTATAAATATTTATCAGATTCAATCAAAACATATTATAAGCCAGATGAAGTAAGTGAATTATTCTGTGATAGTGGATTTACGAATACTCGTTACGAAACTCTTCCTGGAGATATAGTTACAATACATATAGGTTATAAATTTTGAGTAAAAAGATATCTATAATAAATTACCTCAATAAAATTTTACATCATAAAAAATTTGTTGATTCTATACCAAAAGATTTTTTACTTAATGTAGATAAAAAAATTATCAAAATTAGACTTTTAGATATAACCCATGAGGTTTTTGTTAATATAGATTGTAATACAATTACTCTTTCTGAGAGCTCAGATAATTATGATGTAGAGATTGCAGCATCATTAATAGATTTTATATTATTTATTATCACAAAAGGATCAGATAAATTTGCAAGCAAGATAAAGATTAATGGAGATATAGAAACAGCAAATAAATTTAATTCTTTTATTAGTGACTCTGATAAATTGAGAGAAATTATATCTAATATTGTTGGAGAAAGGATATTTATTAGAATAGAGTCAATTTTAAATAATACTCAATCAATTGTTAATGATTTAGTTAAAAACCTAGAGTATGATTTAAAAGATTTGCTTATATATGATTTGAATATATTGCCTTCTAAAAAAGAAATAGATAAATATATTAATGATGTTGATGATCTAAAAAGTAGAACAGAAAAATTATTTCAAAAATATAGTAATGATTAAAAATCTTATAAGAATAATACAAATTATCTATCTATTTATTAAATATGATTTAGATAAAATGTTGGTAGATTCAAGCCTTGTTCATAATAAAACCTATTTTTATTTATTACCTTGGAATTGGTTTAGAGTTAAAGCTGCAATTGACGGACCAAAGAAAATTAGAATGATGTTAGAAGATCTTGGGCCAATCTTTGTTAAGTTGGGACAAGTAATTTCAACTAGAAAAGATTTATTATCAGAAGATATAGCAAAAGAATTATCAAAATTACAAGATCATGTAAAGCCATTCCCAAGTGAAATTTCAAAAAATATAATACAAAATCAATTAGGGAAAAATATAGAGCAAATTTTTGAATCTTTTAATCCTAATCCAATAGCATCTGCTTCTATAGCACAAGTACATGAAGCAAAATTAAAAGATGGGAAAGATGTAATTGTAAAAGTTGTTAGGCCAAATGTAAAACAAGAAATTAAAAAAGATATTAAGCTTATGAAAAAAATAGCCAAATATTTAACTTCCATATCTGACGAGTTTAAAAGAATGCATTTAATTGAAGTAGTGAATGATTATGAGCTTTTAGTTTATGATGAAACGGATTTAATTAAAGAATCATCAAACGCAAAAAAAATTAAAAAAAATTTTAAAGACTCTAAATTAGTTTATATTCCAGAAATATATTGGGAGTATGTAACTAAAGATGTACTAGTTATGGAAAGAACTTTTGCGATACCCATAAACAACAGAAAACAATTAGAAGAAAATAATATTGATTTTAAAGAGCTTGCTACAAATGCTGTGGAAATATTTTTTGTACAAGTTTTTGAACATAATTTTTTTCATGCAGATATGCACCCAGGAAATATTTTTATACAAAAAAACAATAATAATATTCAGTTTGTTTTAGTAGATTTTGGGATTATGGGATCCTTAAGTAATTTTGATAAAAAATATTTAGCAGAGAATTTTGTTGCTTTTTTTAACAGAGATTATGGGAAAGTAGCTCGTCTTCATGTTGAGTGTGAATGGGTCCCTAAAGATACGAATATTTCTCTGCTTGAGAAAGCTATTAGAGAAAATTGTGAATCAATGTTAGATAAACCCATAAAAGATGTTTCCTTAAGTGATATTATTATTGGTTTATTTGATACGGCAAGGCGTTTTAAACTTGAAGTTCAACCACAATTAATATTAATGCAAAAAACATTATTGTATACCGAAGGATTGGGAAGAGAATTTTATCCAGAATTAGATTTATGGAAAACATCAAAGCCTATATTAGAAAAGTGGATGAAAAAACAGAAAGGCATCTCTTCATTATTGAAAAAAATGAAAGATAACTCATCTGATTTATTTGAGATTTTGCCAGAATTGCCAACTAGCCTAAGAAAGATTGTAAATTTAATTAATAATGATCAATTGAACTTAGATAATAATTTAAAAAAATTATCTGAAATAGAAAATATTATTGATAAAAATAGCAGAAGAAATTATTGGTTAATTTCTGTTTTAATTTTTTCTATATTCTTTTTCATTATTACTTACTTAGTTTCTATTAATCTCTATAGTGAATATATTTTTTGGTACATGCTTATAATATTTGTATTAATAATATCATTGAGACCAAAAAGGAAAGGAAATGACAAATAATGATATTTACGGTGGGCTTAACGAACAACAATTATTAGCTGTAAACTGTTCATTAGGAAATAAACTTATACTTGCTGGAGCTGGAAGTGGCAAAACAAGAGTTTTAATTTATAGAGTTGCCAAGCTTATAGATTCATTTGGGGTAAAACCTAGTAATATACTTGCTTTAACATTTACAAATAAAGCCTCAAATGAAATGAAACAGAGGTTAGAAAAACTTCTGAAAATTTCATCACAAGGCTTATGGTTTGGAACCTTTCATGGCATTTGTCGAAGAATATTGAAGATACATTGGAAAGAAGCAGGAATTAAGGATCACTTCAATATTTTGGATTCTCAAGATCAATTAAGAATGATTAAACGTATAATTAAATCTCAGAATCTAGATGAAAATTTTTATGACCCAAAATCACTTCAGTCATTTATAAATACTCAGAAAGATAAAGGAAGAAGATATGACACAAGCGTACATGATGATGAAACGTATATTAATATATTCAAACAATATGATTCAGTGTGCAGACAGATAAATTCAGTGGATTTTGCAGATTTAATACTTTTAACATATGAAATGTTTAAAAAAAATAATCACATATTAAATTATTATTCCAATAGATTTAAAAATATTATGGTTGATGAGTTTCAAGATACAAATGCATTACAATTTAATTTATTAAAATTGATAAATGGTAATTCCGGTTCATTATATGTAGTTGGGGATGATGATCAGTCTATTTATGGTTGGAGAGGAGCTAGAAGTAAAAATATTAAGGATTTTGCTGATACATTTAAAAATGTTGAAATTTTTAAGTTAGAACAAAACTATCGCTCAACTAATGAAATTTTATCTGTAGCCAATAGTTTGATAGAAAAAAATACTTCAAGAATGGGCAAGAACCTATGGACAGATGCCACAAAAGGTAATCCTGTATATATATATGAAGCTATAAATGAATATGAGGAGCGTGATTTTATAATTGATAAGATCGAAGAATTAGTTAGCAATGGATATAAAAGATCTGAAATTGCTTTGTTATATAGATCTAATTTTTTGTCAAGAAAACTTGAAAAAGCACTTAACTCAAGAAGTATTCCTTATCAAATTTATGGGGGCTTTAGATTCTTTGAGAGAGCAGAAATTAAAGATGTAATTGCTTATTTAAGAATAGCAACTAACGTTAGTGATGATATTTCTTTTGAAAGAACTATAAATAACCCAACCAGAGGAATAGGAGATAAAACAATACAAATAATAAGAGACTATGCTAAATTACACTCACTATCTTTATGGGAAAGCATTAACCAATTAGAAAACATAGAAATCAACAGTTCTCGCGCTAAATCTTCTTTGAAATCATATATAGATATAATTAATCAAATAAAAGAATTAATAAATAATGTAGATTTAAAAGATTTGATACAAAAGATTATAGAAGTGTCAGAATTAAATAAATACTATGAATCAAAAAAAACAGAGGAATCATTGTCTAGGCTGGAGAATCTAGAAGAATTAATTTCTACTGCTAAGGAATTTTCTAATTATAATACTCATAGTGAAAATATAGTTGAAGATTTTCTTGATAATGTCGCACTTGAAGCAGGTGAATATCAGTCAAAACCCCATGAAGACCCTGTCCAACTTATGACAATCCACTCATCTAAAGGTCTAGAATTTCCAATAGTTTTTATCACAGCTTTAGAAGAGGGTATTTTCCCTAACGAGAATCGTAATATTAAATCAGGTTTTCTAGAAGAAGAGAGAAGGCTTTGTTATGTTGCAATAACACGTGCGATGAAAACATTATACTTAACTTATTCTAGAGACAGAAATGCTCATGGTACACCTGTTTTACCTGAGCCTTCGAGATTTATTGAAGAAATCCCAGAACATTTATTAGAAACCATAAAAACCAAAGTTAATAGCAAAGCATTTACAAATTATAGAAAACCATCAATTCATCCTAAATCATTTAATAACGATGATGTATATTCACAAGATAATTTTAATGATAATTTCTCACAAGAACAAAATTATCCTTTTATAAAACCAGGGCAAAAAGTTAATCACATGAAATTTGGGCATGGAGTAATACTCAGCTATACTGGTGAAAAAGAAGATTTAAAATTACATATTAATTTTGAACGTTACGGTAAAAAATGGTTGGTTTTATCTTACGCTCAATTAGAATTTATAAATTAGTATATGAAAAGAAGAAATTTTATAAAATCATTAGGAAGTTCTTTTGCATTAGCATCGATATTAAACATTAAATCATCTAATGCGGAAGAAAAAACTCAATTTAAATGGAAAATGGTTACGTCATGGCCTAAAAATTTCCCTGGCCTAGGTGTTGGCGCAGAAAACCTTGCTAATTTAATTAATATTTTATCTAACAATAGAATTAAGATTAAAGTTTTTGGGTCCAATGAACTAATACCTCCACTGGAGGTTTTTGATTTTGTATCAAAAGGAGGCGCAGAATTAGGTCATTCAGGAGCATATTATTGGAAAGGCAAAAACCCAGGCTGTCAATTTTTTTCATCAGTTCCGTTTGGGTTGAATGCACAAGAAATGAATGCATGGCTTTATTATGGTGGAGGATTAAAACTTTGGGAAAAACTGTATGGCACGTTTAATTTGATACCTAGGCCAGCTGGTAATACAGGAGCTCAAATGGGCGGTTGGTTTAACAAAGAAATAAAATCACTTTCTGATTTACAGGGTTTAAAAATGAGAATACCTGGTCTTGGAGGAGAAGTGTTGTCTAGAGCAGGAGGCGTGCCTGTAACATTAGCTGGTTCAGAAATTTTTACCGCATTACAAACAGGAACTATTGATGCCACAGAATGGGTTGGACCTTATAATGATAGAGCATTTGGTTTGTATAAAGCTGCAAAATATTATTATTTTCCAGGCTGGCATGAGCCCGGCCCCACTATTGAATGCTTAATTAATAAAACAGCTTATAATATTTTGCCTCAAGATTTACAATTTATCGTAGATACTGCATGCAAAGCTATAAACATTGATATGCTTTCTGACTATACAGCTAAAAATAATTTAGCGTTACAATATTTAAAATCAAAGAATATAGTTATAAAAGAATTCCCGAGAGAAATAATGAATAAATTAAGAGATATATCAAAACAAGTTATGAAAGAAATCAGCAATCATGATTCTATTACAAAAGAAATTTATGTTTCATATAATAATTTTCAAAAAAATGTTAGCCCATGGACAGAAATATCTGATAAATCTTTTTTAAATATAAGATAATTTTTAATTAGATATCAGATTCGGTAAAAAAGTTGCAATACTGGGGAATAAAAAAATAATTCCAATCACTAATACTTGAATTATTATAAAAGGGTATACACCTTTGTATATTTCTATTGTATTTATATTTTTTGGAGCAACCCCTCTTAAATAAAACAATGAAAAACCAAAAGGTGGTGTTAGAAAAGATGTTTGTAAGACCATAGCAATTAAAATACCCACCCATATAGGATCAAATCCTAAGGTAAATAAAACAGGACCGAATAGAGGAATTATTATAAAAATAATCTCAATAAAGTCTAGAATAAAACCAAGAAAAAACATCATCAATAAAACTAAACCAAGAGTCATATGTTTATCTTCTATATTATTACCAAGAAAACTGTGTATTAATACTTCACCTTCTAACCCCCTAAATACTAGTGAAAAAAATGTAGCTCCGATCAGTATCATAAAAACCATACTCGTAAGTTTGATAGTTTCTTTGGAGCAAACGTCAATAATATTAAAAGTTATTCTTTTTTGTGTAGTAGAAATAAAGACAGCGCCTAGCACACCTAACGCAGCTGCTTCTGATGGTGTAGCTATTCCAAAAATTATTGAACCCAATACTACAATAATTAATAAGATTGGAGGGAAAAATGATTTTAAAAAATTTATTTCTTTAATCTCATCAGACTGAGTATTTATAGTATCAATTTTTTTTATATTATTTATAGTATCAATTTTTTTTATATTAATTGATTTTATATACAAAATATAAAAAATAGGTAATGCAATACCAGGTAAAATTGCGCCTGCAAAAAGATCTGCTATTGTTACAGTTTCTGGTGAAAATATTCCCATATTTAATTGTGCTTGTTGATAAGCGGATGAAAGAACGTCCGCTAATAAAATTAAAACTAATGAAGGCGGAATAATTTGACCCAAAGTTCCAGACGCGCATATAACCCCACAAGCCAGACTATTAGGATAATTATGTTTAATCATTACAGGAAGTGATAAAAGACCTAAAGTTACAACACTAGCCCCAACAATGCCAGTGCTAGCCCCCATCAGTGTTCCAACAATAATAACAGAAATAGCAAACCCACCATTAGAATTTTTGTAGATATCATTCATAGAAACTAGTAAATTTTCTGCTATTTTAGTTTTTTCTAAAATTAACCCCATGAAAATAAATAATGGAACAGCTAATAGGTTTTGATTAGTCATAATACCAAATATTCTATTTGGAATTGCTATCAGATAAGTATAATCAAAAAAACCAAATAACATTCCCATGCTAGAAAATATTAATGCTATACCAGATAGAACAAACCCAACCGGTAAACCTGTCAGTAAAAAAAGAAAAGTAAATAAAATATATATTATTGCAAAAATTTCAATATTCATTTTTTAAAATCTGTAAATTTTTAAATAATTCAGATAATGCCTGAAGTAAAATAAGAAACCCAGATAATGGTATTAATGACTTAAGAATAAAAACTAAATCTAGACCTCCTGCCTCACTAGAGCCTTCAAAAATACTCCAAGAACTACTGACCATATCAAAACTAATGAATATTATGAAAATACCAAAAGGGATAATAAGTAAAATACCACCTATTAATGAAAGTATTGTTTTATTTTTTTCAGATAATTTATTATAGAAGATATCTATTTTTACGTGTGAATTTTCTTTGTAAGTATAACTGATACCTAACATAAAAATCGAAGCATGAAAATACATAATTAATTCTTGTATAGAAATACTGCCAATTGAGAAAAAATATCTTAAAAAAATTGTCAAAATAACTAGCCCAATCATTGAAAGTAAAATATATACAAGTAATTTGCTAATTATATTCATAATTTGTTCAATTAATAATTGGAAATTATTCATAGTTTAAACTTGTCTTTATGATTAATACGATCTATCAAAATATTCTCAAAAACTTTAGGATCTTTTATGTGTGTCATTTCACCAATTTTAGGAAAATGTAAATCTAATAATCTTGACAAGTAAAACCTTAATGCAGCAGATACTAAAGCATGACCCCAGAAAACTTGCTCATCCTCTGTAATTTTTCTTTTTAAATTATAAGATTTGGTAAGGGCGTTTGCTTTCTCTTGAACTAGCTCTCCGTTAGAATTACAACACCAATCATTAGCAGTTACAGCTAAATCATAAAGTAAAAAATCATAACACGAATAATAAAAATCAATCATGCCAGAAATTTTTCCTTTATCGAATAAAACATTATCTCTAAATAAATCTGCGTGTATAATTCCTTTGGGAAATTTTTGTTCTTCAAACTCTGTTTGAATAGATATGGCGCTTGTAATTAAATCAGACTCATATTTAGAAATAGAATTTAATAATTTTTTATTTGATTTTTCTCGCCATTCTAAATTTCTAGTATTATTAATTCTTGTTGTAAATTTATCACTGTAATTATGAAACTCACCAAGTAAATTGCCAACGAGTTCACAGTTATGTATGTTGGTTTGATTAAGTGATTTACCCTCTAACTTTTGAATAATAGCGGAAGGTTTGTTGCTTATAATTTCAAATAATTTTTTATCATTCGTTTTTTCTACTTTTGGGCACATAAGTCCTTGTTCATGCAGATGATTCATGAGTAATAAATATTGTTTTATTTCATTTTTGTCTATATTTTCAAAAATTGTAAAAATATAGCTGCCATGAGTTGTGGTTAGAGCGTAGTTTGTATTTTCTATGCCATCAGCAATACCAGACAGGCTAACAAGGTCGCCAATTACATATTTTTTAAGGTGGCTAATAATCCCTTCTTCGCTTATTTTAGTATATACAGACATAGATATTTTAAATTATTTAAGTTATAACTTTGAATGAGTAAACATATCATAGGTTAAACTATTTTGGTTGATAAAAGTAAAAAAAATTTTATTATTGTGGATGGTTCCTCATATTTATACAGAGCATATTATGCACTACCACATCTAAAGAACTCTAAAGGTCAAAATACTGGCGCAATTTTTGGTGTGACCAATATGTTATTGAAGCTTTTGAAAACATATAACCCCCAACATCTATGTATGGTCTTTGATGCCAAGGGTAAAAATTTTAGACACACCCTATATAAGAGCTATAAAAGCAATAGAAAACCTATGCCAGTTGAGTTATCAGAACAGGTACAACCCATTATGGATTTTATAAGAAGTTTAGGGATTAAAATACTTCAAATTCCAGATGTTGAGGCTGATGATGTCATAGCTACGCTAGCACATAACAAACAAAAAAACGTGGAAGTAATAATTTCATCTGGAGATAAAGATTTAGCACAATTAGTTAATAAAAATGTCACACTTATAAATTCAATGGATGATAAAGTCTTAGATATTGATGGGGTATATAAAAAATTTGGAGTTTACCCGAAACAGATGTTTGATTATTTAGTTTTGGTAGGTGATACCTCAGATAATATACCTGGCGTAGAAAATATTGGTCCAAAAACTGCTATAAAATTATTAAATGACTTTGAAACATTAGAAGGTATTTTTCAAAATATCGATAAACTCAAAGGGAAAATCAAAGAAAATTTAATGAATTCAATAGACACAATAGAAATTACAAAGAAATTAATAAAATTAAAAACAAATTTAAATATAAAGGCTAACGAAAAAGATTACCTAATAACCAATAGAAATCAAAAAGCATTATCGGATATTACAACCAAATATGATTTAAAAACTATCGCAGAAAGCCTTGATCTAAAAATAATAAGAAAAAATTATAATAACAAAGCGAATTATAAAAATATTTATACAAACAAAGAATTAGAGGGTTTGCGCACAAAACTTAATAAGAAAAGTTTTTTTGCATTTGATACCGAAACAACTTCGCTGGATTCAATGGAGGCCAAACTAGTTGGTGTGTCTTTTTCTATTAAACCTCATGAGGCATATTATATTCCTATCAATCACCATGATAAAAATATTGATATTAGCGAGAAAAAAGTATTGGAATTTCTAAAAGAAGTTATGGCAGAATCAAAATTTACTATAATTGGTCAAAATATTAAATATGATATGAATGTATTAGAAAAATACAGCATTAAGTTTAATTGTAAAATTCATGACACAATGGTTATGTCATACGTTTACAATTCAACCGGCAAACATGATTTAAATACTTTGTCAGAAAAATATCTAAATTATACAACTATTAAATATGAGGAATTAGCTGGTTCAGGAGCTAAGCAAAAATTATTTTCAGAAATTGATGCAGATAAGGTAACTAATTATGCTTGTGAAGATGCAGACATTACATTGAGATTATATAATTTTTTATATGAAAAATTATCTTCAAATAAAGAACAGCTTAACTTATATGAAAAAATTGAATTACCGCTTGTTAAGATATTATCTAAAATAGAATTAAATGGAGTTAATATTAATGAAAAAAGTTTGTCTCAACAAAGCAAGTCTTTAGGTGAAAGAATTAAAGCTATAGAAAAAAATATTTATAAATTAGCTGGCAAAGAATTTAATATAAGTTCTCCTAAACAATTACAAGAAATCTTTTATGACGTTTTAAAATTACCAATAATTAAAAAAACACCAAAAGGGCAACCATCAACAAACGAAGATGTAATGTTAGAATTATCAAATCTTAATGAATTACCAAAACTAGTTTTGGATTTTAGAAACCTCACAAAGCTCAAAAATACCTATACTGATAGACTGGGTGAACAAGTTAATCAATTCACTAAAAAATTACATACTTCTTATAATCAAACAGTTGCAATAACTGGAAGACTATCATCTTCAAACCCTAACTTGCAAAATATACCAATTAGAACTGAAGATGGAAGAAACATAAGAAAGACTTTTGTGGCTAGTAAAAATCATAAAATTTTATCAGCTGATTATTCTCAAATTGAACTTAGAGTAATGGCTCATTTATCTAAAGATAAGTCTTTAATAGAAAGTTTTTTAAAATCTGAAGATATACATTCAGAAACTGCAAAAGAGGTATTTTCATTAGATAAAGAACCAACAAAAGATCAAAGAAGAGCTGCTAAAACAATTAATTTTGGGTTAATTTATGGGATATCTTCATATGGGTTAAGCAGGCAGCTAAAAATAGATAATAACTCCGCAAAAGAATATATTGAAAAATATTTTTTACGTTATAAAGGTGTTAAAAAGTTTATGGATAATATAAAAGCTGAGGCAAAAAAAAATGGGTATGTGTCTACAATCTTAGGCAGAAGAATTTATTTACCAAATATAACTCATAATAATTTCCAAATACGTAGCGCATCAGAAAGAACAGCAATAAATGCTCCTATTCAAGGGACTGCTGCTGACATATTGAAGATTGCAATGATACATATAGATGAGTGGATGAATAAATCTGATGGAAAAATAAAAATGTTAATGCAGGTACATGACGAACTTGTTTTTGAGGTAGAAAATGATTTTCTTGATAATGCTATAGCTAAAATTAACGAGCTAATGTCTAATTGCTACACCTTAAACGTACCCTTAATAGTTGACATAGGAACGGGTGATAATTGGGATAAAACCCATTAAATTTTATTGATTATTTGAAGAATAGTTTTGTTCCTATATAATATCTGATTGAGATATATGAATAAATTACTCTATTTCATCAACTTTATACTTCTTTCAGTCTTTTCTCTGAATATTTCAGCAGGCAATGTCGAAAAAGGTAAAGAAAAAAGCGCGGCCTGTATTACATGTCATGGTGATGCTGGCGTAAGCGTTAATGCAGCTTGGCCTAAATTAGCTGGGCAACACGCATCTTATATTGCATCTCAATTATATGAATTCCAAAAAGGAACTAATGGTAAAAGAAATAATGCTGTAATGCATGGTATAGCACTAACATTATCTAATACTGATATTGAAGATTTATCTGCATACTATGCATCTTTAGATAATTCTATAGGAGTAACGGATGACAAATATGTGACACTTGGTCAAAGTATTTATAGAGGTGGTAATCTAGAGTATAAAATACAAGCATGTATATCATGTCATGGCCCTAATGGACAAGGTAATTTACCTGCTGCTATACCTTCTCTTTCTGGACAACACTCAACTTATATATACACTCAACTGAAAAATTTTCAAAGCAAGAAAAGATCAAATGATCCAAATAAAATGATGAGAAACATTGTATATAGAATGTCTGAGGATGAAATGAAAGCGGTCTCAGAATATATAGAAGGTTTACATTAATGAAAAATTTTTTAATCGCTCCATCTCTAATTTTATTAATTATAATGACCCTATTTTCTACAGTTGAGTCATCTCCTAAATATGTGCAAATTTCTAATCAAAAGCAAACAGATAGTGACAAGATAGTTGTTTATGAATTTTTTTGGTATGGATGCCCACATTGTTATAATTTAGAACCAACAATGGATAAAATAGAGGCTAATTTAAAAAAGGATACTATTTTAGTTAAGATACCAGTTGCCTTAAGAGATACCTGGGAAAATCATGCTAAAGCATTTTATACATTACAGCAGATGAAATTAGACGATGATTTACATGAGAAAATATTTAATGAAATACATATAAATTCAGAAAGATTAGATACCCGAGATAGTTTAGCCCAATTTGTTTCTAATGAAGGTTTTAATGGAGATAAATTTAAAAAAATATTTGATTCATTTGGTACAGAAATGAGGTTAAAAAAAGCTAGCAGGCTTGCAAGACAATATCAAATAACATCTGTTCCAACTTTAGTTATAAATGGAAAATATAGAACTAGTGGATCACATGTTAGCTCTTATGATGAGTTAGTCGATGTCGTTAATTTATTAATTGAAAAAGAAAGGTTAAATTAGGAGTTATTATGGTGGCAAAAATTATAAGTGGCAGGGAGGTTGCAGAAAAAATATTAACAACTGATTTGAAAAATAGAGTAGATGCTTTAAATAAACGTAATATAAAACCTAAATTAGTTGTGATGCTCGTAGGCGATGTGAAGGCTTCAGCAAGTTATGTTAGACAAAAAGAGAAATTTGCTGTTAAAGCTGGAATTGAATCAGAAGTAGTTAGATTTGAATCAAGCGCAACCGAAGATGAGATACTAAATAAAATTGATGATATAAATGATGATAATAAAATTCACGGCGTTATAGTTCAATTGCCTTTACCAGACCATATTTCTGTAACTAAAGTTTTGAATAAAATAGATCCATCAAAAGATGTAGATGGGTTTACCCCAACGAATGTAGGAAAATTATTTTTAGGTGAAGAAACTTTAGTCTCATGCACCCCAAAAGGTATAATGCAAATGTTAGCATCTACGGGAGTAGATTTAACGGGGAAAAATGTAACTGTAATAGGCAGATCAAATATTGTTGGAAAACCAGTGTCTATTCTTTGTCAACAACAAAATGCTACAGTTACAATGTGTCATTCAAAAACCAAGGATTTGAATGCTAAGCTTTCAGATGCTGATGTTGTTATTGTAGCTGTAGGTGTGCCTAAGTTTGTTGATGGTAGCCAAATACCTGAAGGAGCCATTGTAATCGATGTAGGCATTCACAATATTGATGGTAAACTTTGCGGAGACGTAGATTTTGAATCAGCCTGCGAGAAGGCATCAGCAATTACTCCTGTGCCTGGTGGAGTTGGTCCAATGACAGTTTGCGCCCTTATTGAAAATACTATTATTGCCGCTGAGAGAATAAACTAGCGCCTGAGAAGATTTGAACTTCTGACCTTTAGCTTCGGAAGCTAATGCTCTATCCAACTGAGCTACAGACGCAAATTTATGATGACTTTATTATTTCTTCTAGTATAATCGAATCAATTATATTAAATCATAAAAATTACTTAACATGGATAGCAAAAATACAGACAGAGAGTTTTATAAAATATTTTCAATTGTTATGATTTTTATTATTGGTTTGACAATATTAATAGCAATATTATCAAATGTATTTGCCTCATATTCTTTACATCCTAGCGAGCAGTATAAACAAGAAATCCAAAAACGTGAAAACCAAAGAACTAAACCTGTTGCCAATATAAACTTAGCTAGCAATCCAATAATAAAACAAGAAACACCAATTATTACTGCATCAGCTGGTAAATTATCAGGGGAAGAAGTTTATAATGCTGTATGCATGTCATGTCATACAAGTGGCGTCGCCGGAGCTCCAGTTATTGGAAAAAGTGATCAGTGGGCAGAGAGGATAGCTCAAGGAAAGCAGTCATTATATTCAAATGCTATAAATGGAATTGGCGTCATGCCAGCTAAAGGTGGGGCTAGTAATTTATCTGATGATAATATAAAAGACGCGGTAGATTATATAATTTCTGAATCTAATTAGATTTTAATTTCTTTTCTAATTCTTCAATTTTTAACCTTGTTTTAAGTAACACTTCTTGTTGAATATCAAATTCTTCTCTAGTCACAAGGTCGATCTTGTGCAAATAATCTTCAATAAGAACCTTAATACTAGACTTTATATCTTCTCTAAACTTGTTATTACCTGATGGAATTAAAGATTCTATTTTTTCAACAAGCTCAACAACTTTACTAGATTCCATATTACCTCTGCACATAATTAGTGCAATAACTATAAAAAACGTATAATAATAACAATATACTAGCTTTTATATCAATTTTCTATAGGATGATAATTGAGAATGTTAATCTAGCAATTTTAAAGATTATACTTAATTAATATAAATATAGTTGGCATGATTTGTGCATATTGTATTGTAGTTAGAGTTAACAATATTTATAAAAAATGGAGATGAAAATGAGAAAAATATTTAACAATGCTTTTGCTAGTTTTTTAATTGTCACGATGACTATGGGAACAGCACAAGCAGGTGGAGAAACTGCAAGTTCAGATAGTTCAGGCAGCAATATAACTTATAATGTTGGTTTTACAACCGCATATTGGTATAGAGGAGCTTTCCAAAATGATTCAGCGATTAGCTTTGGAGCTGATTATGAAAACGGTTCATTTTACTTAGGCACATGGTGGGTTGATGTAGGTGCATCAAGCATACATGATCCAAGCTTAGAGATTGATCTTTACACTGGTTATAATTTTGATTTACTTGGTGTACCAAGTTATTTAGGTGTAACTGGTTATTATTATACAGATGAGTTTGATCAAGATTATGAAGAAGTAAATTTTGGTATGGATTTTGGATTAGTTTCTTTTGATAGTGTAATTTATGGAGATTACAAAGCTGGTAATGGAAATGCAAGTTCGGATTATGGACATTTTAAACTTAATGTACCATTAACTGATTCACTTGGTTACAGCTGGCAAACCTTTACTGGTGGTTCGATTCATTACGCAAGTCATGAATTGGATTATTCAATGCCTGCCCTTGGTGGTGATTTAGGAATAGTTATAGGGCATAACAATGATGGAGGAGCTGGCGCTACACAAAATAGTGACCAAGATACAACATACGCTACTCTGTCAATAGGATATACTTTTTAAATAATGTATTATGAAATCTTAGGAGGAACATTGTTCAATGAAATTAGTAATAGCAGTCATTAAACCTTTTAAACTTGATGAAGTAAGAGAGGCACTCTCCGGTATAGGAGTACAAGGTATAACCGCAACTGAAGTCAAAGGCTTTGGAAGGCAGAAAGGTCATACTGAGCTTTACCGAGGGGCTGAATATGTTGTAGATTTTCTACCTAAAATAAAACTAGAAATTGCTGTTGATGATAAGCTTGCCGAAAAAACTGTAGAGACGATATTATCAACAGCCAGTACTGGAAAAATTGGAGATGGTAAAATCTTTATTCTTGATCTCCAAGAAGCTATACGTGTTAGAACTGGAGAAAAAGGAAACGATGCCCTCTAGTTAATAAGTTTTATTAATAAATCAAAAAAAAGTTACTTAATAGCCATGATTGTATATAAAATCATGGCTTTTGAGATTTAATAAAAGACCATAAACCAAGCGGGTAAATTGGCATATGAAATGCGCTTATTATGATTTTTTTAAAATTATTATTTTTTAGCTTTTTAATTGTCGGTTTAATTATTTTTTTATAATCAATCATTGGCGAACCACTTTGTTGTATCAATATTCCATTTTTTTTTAAAATATAATTTATATTTTTATAAAATATATTTGAATAAAGTTTTTTTGCTATAGGGTTTGGGTCAGTGCAATCAATTATTATAACATCATATTTTAAATTATTTTTTTTCTTAACCCATTCATAACCATCCTCAATATATATAGATACTTTATTTTTAATGGATGCATTAAATTTAAAATTGTTTTTAAAATATTTTTTACAAGTATTGATTATTTTATCATCAATTTCAACAACATCAATTTTGCTAAAATTTTTTTCTTTACTAATTTTTTTTACTAAACCAAAATCACCGCCACCTATAATTAAAACCTCCATTTTATTATTTTTTAAATCTATCATCCTTAAACATTCATCATGATAGTGATCTGAGTATTTTTCAGTAATCATGAAACAATCATCCAGCATTAATATGTTCCCAAAGGTTTTTGATGAATATACTTTTATTTTTTGAAATTTTGATTTTGTGCTGTAAAGCAATTTTTGACACTCAATGCCAAAGAAAGTATTAGATTTTTTGCAATATTCTTTTACTAACATTTAATTCTTATATTATTTTTAATGATATAATATTTTAACTTTAAATTTAGTAAAATAAAAATTTATATGAATGTTGAGCATAAACACCTATTAGTTAGAGCTGAAGTTGATAATTGCCCTATGAAAAATGAGCTTGGTTATGTTTTAACCTGGATGAATGGGCTTATATCTAAAATTAATATGAAACTAATGCATGGCCCAAATATCTCCTACATTGATCAAGCAGGTAATAGAGGTATTACTTGTATGGCCTTAATAGAGACTAGTCATATTGTTTTACATATATGGGACGAAGCGAAGCCAGGATTGTTTCAATTAGATGTTTATAGTTGCAAGTCTTTTGATTTGAACATAGTTATAGAATCACTCAGAAAATCATTTTCAGTTAGAAAGATACAGTATAAATTTTTGGATAGAAAGTCAGGTTTAGTATTGGTGGAAGAAAAAAAACTTTAAACTTTTAGTTTTAGAGCGTATCTTATTTTTGCAATAACATAATCTAGTAGCAGACATGTTTTTTCATGTAATTCAGAATTTATTCTATAATCTGCTGGAGCAATGAAATCAACTCTATTTGCATTAAGAAGGTTTTTGCTAATACGCACCTGTTCTTTTAATTTCTTTTGGTAAACAGCTATAGAGTGACCTCCTTCCTTTTTTAGCAAAGCCATACTTGGAACATCTGTTAAACCATCTCCCACATAAATCATATTATCAAATGGTATAGGCCTCTTTTTTTCTGGCATATGTTTATTTATGCTCTGCGATAATAATTCTTTACCTTTATTAATTCTAAAAATATATTGAGTTTTAGTTGTATCTGTAATTACAATTTTTGGGAAAACCGCATGTTTTTTAGAATTATAATAATATTCTGATGCAAATATTTTTTTTATAAATTTTTTAATTGAGACTCCTTCTAGAATTTCTAAATGACCTGCTGAAATAATATAATGATAAATTTTTATTTCGCCATTTGATTTTTTTTCTACATATTTATCAATATTTTTAAACCATTCATTTACACCTTGATAATATTTAATGTCTTTCCCCATTTTATAAAATTCATTTTTTGAAATTTTAATATTTTTTTCTATTGCTGAATCTAAAAGATGACGCATATAAACCATCATTGTTTCAGCTCCAGTTTCTTTTGTTTCTTTCATAATGCCAGCCCAAAAACTTTTAGACGTAATCCCAAGCTTAGGTAATAAAGTATATTCTTGCATTGTTTTTGGGGTTAAAGTCCCATCAAAATCATAAATTATTGCTATTTTATTTTGTATCATCACATTTCCTTGGGTGCGTTGATGTTTAATAATTCTAACCCACATTTTAAAACTTTCTGTACAGCAGCTATCATATAAATTCTACTATAATTTATTTCATCCGTTAGCATTTTAACATTTGCGTAATAGCTATGAAAATCTTGTGCTAGTTTTTGCAAGTAATGTGTCATCATGTGAGGCTGAAGGTTAATTATTGTTTTTTCACATACATCATTAAAATTAAGAAGAGTTGAAATTATATTTTTTTCTAAATCATTATCTAAAGATTCTAGATTATAATCATGTGATTTATAGTCTTTTGCATCATGTAGTATTTTTTCTATTCTTGCATGAGCATATTGAATATAGTAGACAGGATTATTTTTATTTTCAGTTATTGCAATATTTAAATCAAAGTCTAAATGCTGATCTTTATTTTTTGTTAAATAAAAGAAGTTCATTGCATCATTTCCTATTTCTTCCCGCAGTGTCTCTAATTCTACAAACTCTCCCTTCCTTGTAGACATTGATACTTTTTCTTTTCCTCTAAACAAATTAGCAAACTGCATTAAATGAATATCCAACTTATCTATGTTATGTCCGAGTGCCTTTAATCCTGCTATCATTCTTGGCACATAGCCATGATGATCGGCCCCCCAAATATTTATCACCATATCATATTCTTTCATTTTTAAATCATGATAGGCTAAATCTGATGCAAAATAGGTATATTCTTTATTTGATTTAATTAATACCCTTGGCTCATCTGCTTTTAGCATGAGAGCGCCTTCTTTTTTGATAGTATGTCCAGACTCTTCAAGTCTATTTATTAGTTTATTTACTAAATTATCATCAAATAAAGATGTTTCATAAAACCAATTATCAAATTTAATATTTAAATTCACTAATGGTGTTTCAATTAAACCTATTACTGATTTTATAACTTTTCTTTTATCAACATAATTATCCGTCTTAAATTTTGATGCTAGACTTTCTATATACTTACCTTGATAGAGATCTTCCTGTCCTTCTCCATACTTGCTATCAATTTTTGCATTAATACTTATCATTAATTTTTCTATTTGATTGCCATGGTCATTTACGTAATATTCTTTTGTCACATTATGCCCTTGTATTTTTAAAAATTTTGCAATTATATTCCCATAAATTGCCCCTCTGCCATGACCAACATGAAGAGGTCCAGTAGGATTAGCCGAGATGAATTCAACATTTATTTTTTTTGATTTATCTGTTTTGCAAGATTTTAATAAATCATTTGACCCTAATATTTCTTTAACTATATTATTTTTCTGCGCATTTTTAATTATAAAGTTTATATACCCTGGTTTAGCTACAGAACATTCACATACATCTGATTTTTCTATTTTCGATAATATTTTTTCAGCTAATTCCATAGGATTTATTTTTAGCTGTTTTGCTAATTTCATAGCAATATTTGTAAAATAATCAGACCCAACATGTTTTGTTGTTGTCTTTTGTATTTCTACAACTCTTTCGTCTATTTCTTTTTCAAAAGATTTTTTTAAGGCTTTTGTAATTATTTTTTTTAGATTATTTTTCACGTTATTTCTAATATAAATCAATAGGGTCTACGTCTAGAGACCATCTTATATTGTAAGGTTTTTTTCTATCCATGTATTGTCTTATTTCCTGTGTTTTAATTGCTAAAGCATTTCTATTTTTTGATCCAAATAATATTTGAAAGAAATACATATTATTTTTTCTACCTATAGGTGCTTCAGCTGGACCATAGAAAAAAATAGATTTTTCATTGTTAAATTTTCTCTTTACTTCTTCTAAAAATAATAGTGATTTACTTTTTACTGTTGATGAGGCCCTAATTAAGGATATGTAACTAAATGGTGGCAATCCAGCTTTATCACGTTCTTCCATATTTTTTTTAGAAAATTCTATATAACCTTTTTTTAATAACACATGTAGCAAAGGATGATCAGGTCTCCTAGTTTGAATTATTACCTGTCCCCTATGTTCTTTTCTGCCAGACCTTCCAGAAACCTGAGTGATTAACTGAGCCGTTTTTTCTAAACCTCTAAAGTCCAAACTATATAAACCTGAATCTATATCTATAATTCCAACTAATGATACATTTGGGAAATCATGACCTTTTACCAACATTTGCGTTCCAATTAAGATATCAATTTCATTATTATTTGCTTTATCTACAAATTCATTTAGTTTTTTTATATTTGAAATAGTATCACTGTCTATCCTTGCTATTTTTGTTTTTGGGAATAAATTTTTTATTTTTTCTTCAATACGTTGGGTTCCATAACCAATAGGGCGAACATCACATTTTTCACAACTACCAGGATTTTTTAATATTTTTTCTTGATAACCACAATGATGACATTTTACCAATTTTTGAGATTGGTGATAGGTCATAAATGATTCACATTTATTACACCTAGATACCCAGTTACAGTTCCCACACATTAATGCGCTGCTAAAACCTCTTCTGCCAATAAACAATAAACATTGTTTGTTCCTGCTTAATTGTGTTTTAATGGATTTTTTAAGAAAATTTGAAATACCATCATCTGGAATATCTTTGTTAAGATCAACAATGGCAATTTCTGGTAATTCTGCTTTAAAAAATCTTTTTGTTAAATTAAATTTCTTAGATTTATTAATATCAGAATTATACAAACTCTCAAAAGAAGGAGTGGCGCTTCCAATTATTATGGGTATGTTTAAATTTTTTGATCTAACGATAGCTAAATCTCTCGCATGATATTTAAATTTTTCCTGTTGTTTAAGAGATGTATCATGTTCTTCATCCACTATAATCATTTTTAAGTTTTTAAATGGTAAAAATATAGAAGATCTTGTGCCTATTACAATATCTAGATTAGAATTTTTTGAATAGTTCCATACCTTCATCTTTTCTTTTTCAGTTATTGATGAATGATATGAGAAAATATTACAGTCTAAATATTTTTTAAATCTGGCTACTGTTTGAGGTGTTAAATTTATTTCTGGAACAATTATGAGAGTTTGCCCACCATCTTTCACGATTGCGTCTGTTAATTTAATATACACTTCTGTTTTTCCGCTCCCTGTTATGCCATTAATCAAATAACTAGAAAATTTAGATTTATTTATATATATTTCCTCATATATTTTATTTTGCTCTTCATTTAATTTTATTATGTTTTGTTTTATTGTAGATTCTTCCTTATCCGATATAAGAAAATCATTTTCCCTTGTACTCTTACCCTCTCTAATTTGTTTTGGCAGCGTATTAAATAACACTTGACCAATGGGGTGTTGATAATAATTAGATGCCCAATTGCATAAATTTAATATATCTTTGCTTATGCTTGGATTGATATCTATTACTTTAACAATTTTCTTTAGCTTATAATTTATATGTTCTTTTTTTTGATTTGATTTACATGAAAGAACAACTCCAATTATCTTCTTGTTTCCAAATGGAACCTCAACCCTTGAGCCAGGCATAATGCTTGAACAGGAATCAGGTATTAAATAATCAAAGGTTTTATACAAAGGAAGGTTAAGAGTTACTGTAGCAATATTTAACATAATTTATTATACATTTAGGTCTGTTTTTTTGACAAATTAACTAGAACATACAGTAGAATTATTTATCCACAGAAATTGTGAACAAAACTGTGGATAAAACCCAATTAATCGGTACTTTTTATTTCTATGTATTATTTTTGTTGGATTGTACGTTTTATAATCAATAAAAAAAATATATAAATATCAATAATATATAAAGTAAATAAATATATTAATGTTATAGAAACCTCACAAGATTATGTTTGTTTAGAATTTACAGCATTGTTAATAAACCCTAGGTTTTTAGCGATTTATCCATTATGGAGCATTAGAAATGACCTAAAAATAATACTTTTTGACAATATTTTTGATTAATGCACACTTAATGTGCAAACTAGTTTTAATATAATTAGTAATTCATCTTAATTAAGTAAGTTATAATATTTTAATGATTGAAAATAGACAAATTTTAAGGCTAAATTCAGCTGGGCATCCAACTGGATGGATAAATTATCAAGCAGCAGTTAAGCTGTACTATCTTGATCAGATAGTATACGAATGTGGAGCATCATCCATGAAAATAATGGGTGGTTATAACCGCCTTACAGGCCTAAGAAGCTCCTTAAATATTAATTCCATCATAGCTACTAGAAATTTACATAAACTCGATTATTCTTCATTTACACCTACGCTAAATAACACTACATTATTCATGAGAGACGATAATAAGTGTTTGTACTGTGGCAGTGATTTTAGTCACAGAAGTCTCTCTAGAGATCATGTAATACCACTTTCATTGGGAGGGGAAGATGTTTGGACTAATGTAGTCACAGCATGTAGAAGATGCAATAACCACAAAGGTGGCAAGACACCAGAGGATGCAAATATGATGTTACTCGCAATACCTTTCAGTCCATCGCGAGTAGAATATCTTATTTTGCGAGGGCGTAAAATTCTAGTTGATCAAATGGAGTTTTTAATGTCACATATTTCAAAGAATAGCCCTTTATTAGAAAGATATAAAAATTTTTAAGTTTATTTTAAAATATTATGATAAATTCAAAACTAGAATCTACAGGCGTTTTATTAATTAATCTAGGAACACCCAAATCTCCTAATGTAGAAGATGTTCGTAAATATTTATCAGAATTCCTTTCAGACCCAGATGTAATAAGGCTACCAAGAATTTTGTGGCTACCATTTCTTTATTTAATAATTTTAAGAGTAAGGCCTAAGAAGAGCGCTGAATTATATAAGAAGATTTGGTCAAAAAATGGTTCTCCATTATTACATAATTCTATCTTACAATTAGATTCACTCAGAAATAAAATTGTCTTAGAAAATAATAATTTATTATTAGATATAGCTATGAGGTATGGTGAGCCATCAATAGAATCAAAAATAAAAAAATTTTATGAAAAAGGCATAAGAAAAATTCTAATTATTCCTATGTTCCCACAGTACTCAACCACTACAACGCTATCAATAATAAAAAAAACCAATAACGTATTAAAAAAACTTAATTTAACTAATAAAATTTTTATAAATATTATAAAAGATTTTCATAATAATGATCTATATATTAGTTCTTGTGCAAATCTAATTAAACAGTATCAGGATAATTATGGCAAGCCTGGAAAACTTCTTTTATCATTCCATGGAATACCTAAATCATATATTTGTGATAAAGAACCATATCAAAAACAGTGTTTTATAACAGCTAAGTTAATAGCGAAGAAATTAAATTTGAAAAATAATGATTATGAAACTGTGTTTCAATCAAGATTTGGTAAGTCAGAGTGGATTAAACCATATTTGGCAGAAAGGTTAATAAAATTACCGACTGAAAATATAAAAAATATACAAGTTTTTTGTCCTGGCTTTGTAGCTGATTGTTTAGAAACTATAGAGGAAATTGGGGAAGAGTCTCATGATTTATTTCTTAAATCAAAAGGATTAAAGTTTAATTTTATACCATGTCTTAATAATTACCCTGGATATATAGATACAATGATAGATATAATTAGGAAAAACTCGTAGTGCGTATTAATTTATGTACAGTTTTATTTAAAATTCTTAAGCTTTTTTCTCACCAAAGGATGTTCTAATTTGGCATACACCGGAATGCCGTTTTTATATGGGGGATAATCTTCACCTTCAACTAAATTCTGTATATATTTTTTACATTTGCCAGTTATTCCGAAACCATCTTTGCTTATGTACGACATAGGAAGTTGTTTTTCCTTGTTAGCGACTTTAGCTAGTTTAGTATTTTTTATTTTCCACTTATATTTACCTGAACGAGAGCTTGTTATTGTAATCATTACCCCGCTTAAACCCTTTTTAGCTACTTCTAATGCCTCATACCCAACAGCATATGCTTGTTGAACATCAATTTTTGAACCAATATGTCGCGCTGATCTTTGCAAATAATCAGCAACAGCCCAGTGTACTTTAAACTTTAGTTTGTCAGTAATATAAGATGCTAATTTTGGGGCTACTCCACCTAGATGCGTGTGTCCAAAACTATCTTTAGAACTACTCGCTGAAACAAATTTATTTTGTGAATTCTTTATTCCTTCAGAAGCAACAATTACACAATACCCATACTTTTTAACAGATTTCTTAACTTTCGATAAGAATGAATCTCGCACAAACAACACTTCTGGTAAAAGTATTATATGTGGGGCATGTACATTATTATCTTTAATTATGCCTGAAGCAGCTGCTAACCATCCAGCGTGTCTACCCATAACTTCAAGTAGGAAAACTTTAGTTGAGGAATTAGACATGGACGCAACATCAAGTGAAGCCTCATATGTAGATGTCGCAATATATTTTGCTACTGTTCCATATCCTGGACAATTATCAGTTATTGGTAAATCATTATCGATTGTTTTTGGTAAACCAATACATTTAACATCATAAGAGTTTTGTTTAAAAAATTTTTCAAGTTTATTAGTTGTATCTTGTGAATCCCCTCCTCCATTATAGAAAAAATACCCGATATTATGAGCTTTGAAAACATTCAATATTCTTATAAATTCTTTCTTATTTTTTACAGGGTCTTGTAATTTTATTCTACAAGAACCAAAAGCGCCTCCTGGTGTATGTTTTAATTTTGCAAGTTCTTTGCTATTTTCTTTGTCAATATCTATAAGTTCTTCGTTTATAGCGCCTGCAATACCATTTTTACCAACATACATTTTGCCAAATTTTTTTTTATTACATTTATATGCATCTATTAATCCAGCTGCTGTTGAATTTATCACTGGAGTTACACCGCCAGATTGTGCATAGAATATATTTTTTTTCATATTAATTTTAAATACTTTTTTTAATATTTTTGATCCAAGAATCTTTTTGACCCTCTTTCATTCCCGTTTGACTTAAGAAGTTATCTAGTTTAGTAAAATCCACTTCTTTTCTATTTAGAGAATTTATATCTTTGTTTAAATCATCAATATACTCTAGTGTAGCTAACTTTTTAGAAAGATAAATAATTTTTTTATTATCTTCTATGATTTTAATGAAGCGTTTATAACGCTCGCCTAATTTTAAGGGTATAGTGTCTACACACATTAAAATATTATCAAGATTTTTATATTGAATCATTAAAGCAGATGCAGTTTTATTTCCAATTCCTGGCGCACCAGGTATACCGTCAACAGCATCACCCATTAATCCAAAATAATCAGGTAATTTTTGCGGTAAAAAACCTAATTTTTCAACAAGATCTTTTTGTGTGTATTTTTTTTCTGCAAAGTTCCACCATACGTCACCCTCATGAACAATTTGATAAAGATCTTTGTCGTTAGTAATAATAATATTATTTAGTTTTTTTTCTCTATTATTTTTAGACAATGTATATAAAATATCATCTGCTTCATATTCTTTGCTAGCCATGTTACTTATACCTAATAAATTTAAGAATTCTCTACATAACTTAAATTGTATTTTTAACTCTTTAGGAGCTTTTTCTCTAGATCTTTTGTAATCCGGATATATTTTGTTTCTAAAACAAGTTCCAAGACTTTCATCAAAAGCAAAACTCAAGTAAAGAGGCTTATATGTTTTTAGAAATTTAATTACAAAATTACAAAAACCTAAAAATGCAGATATAGACTCATGCTCTTTTGTTTTTATTACTGGCATAGAGAACCAGTATTTTAGAACAAATCCAGTAGAATCTATTAAAAAAGCTTTTTGATCTAATTTGTTATCGGACAATCTTTATTAAATCTCCAATTTTTGGATTTTTATTTGGATAGTGGCCATTTAGTAAGCGTAGTTTATCAATTGCAAATTCACCTAATGGAGATGATTCTGCAAGTTTTTCATATGTCATACCCTCTCTAAATCTAATCACTTTAATTCTCAAACCTTTAGAATTTACAACTTCAGTTTTAGACATTTTTGAAAACGTTTTTAGCATATTCTTTACTTGCTCATCATTAGATAAATCACTTAGGTTTATATTTACAATCCATGCTTTAGGTTTTATGCCATCTGATTGAGTATCAAAGATTACTATAAATCTTTTATAACTCGTTGAAACAATATTTTCATTTTGATATAAATGAGTATAACCTTTTAGGCCATTATATGAAAAATCTCCAGCTTCAATTAATTTATTTGTATTTAAAAAGTTAGTTTTATTTACCCCATTTTCTAAATATTTTTTTGGAGTTAAACCATTCTCTAAGTCATCTGTAAGCAACTCATCCGCGTTTATAATTATATTATCTTCTTTTTTTGTTAACAAAAGTCGTTGTGGTTCATTTTTAAACAACCATGATTTATCTATGTTAAATTTAACAGCAAGAATTGGGTGATAAAAAAAAGAATCTTTTACGTATCCTTCTTCAGGACTTGACCCATAAATTGATCCATCAAGTAATTTTAAAAATTTTTCTCTATTATTCTTAAACTTTTTTCCTGCATCTCTATTAGAAGTTAATGCCTTTATTCTTTTTTCACTGTCTGGGTGTGTAGAAAATATTCCATGATAACTAACATTAGGCTCTCTATTTTCTTTTTTCGCAATCTTCTTTTCTAGCGCATCAGAATTCTTTAAAATTTTTAAAAAAGCAGACATAGCAGATGGGTTATAGTTATTTCGTATTAAATACTCCTCTCCTAATTGATCTGCTTCTAATTCGAATTTTCTTCCATAACCCCTATTAATAATTACATTCATTAGATTAAATGCATTGCTCGCAATCTGACCACCTGGAACATTAGATTGTATTATACCGATAAGCAGATTAGTAACTTGAGCAGTGCTCATACCTCTAACTGCATGCCTAGCTGTTACATGGCCAATTTCATGCCCTATTACCCCTGCAAGTTCTGCTTCTGAGTTAAAGAAATTTAACATTCCTCTATACATGTAGACATATCCACCTGGAGTTGCAAAAGCATTAAATGTAGGATCATCAATTAAAGTAAAAGTCCATTTTAAGTTTGGGCGATGACTTTTTCTAGCTATCTCATCACCTAATTTTTGGAAATAATCATTGAGCTCCTTATTCTTTATAATAGTATTTTCCTCTAAAATTTTTGAATGATAAGAAACACCAATAGAAATCTCTTGTTGTTCTGTAATAGTCACAAAATCAGGAGTCCCAGAGACAGGATTAGTTGCACAGCTCAGATTTATAATTGATAATGCTATTATTAGAAAGTATTTAAAATTTAAAAATTTCATAAATTATATGGTTTCGTTTAAAAAATATTTCTCAATTCCTTTTAAAGCTTTTCCTCTATGACTAATTTTATTTTTTTCAATATCAGTTAACTGGGCAGCCGTTTTTTTTAGATTTGGCAAATAAAATATAGGGTCATATCCAAAACCAT